>JAFGQD010000037.1 GCA_016935875.1 Deltaproteobacteria bacterium | reverse complement strand
GTCAGCCCTCAATCTAAAATTCAATCCCGTTGCTATTATCTGGTCGGACGAAAACCCAGAAGATGCACTCCAGTTTAAACAGGGGAGATGGGGATGTGTCATGTCTCTCTTTGCACATGCAGTTAAGGGATGTACCGCCGTATTTGACCGGAAAACCTTCGGATGTTGGGGTGGAGGCGTGGGGTTAGGATTTGGAAATCAGTACGTGAACGTCCCTGGCGGCATAGAGGAATTCTACCGGTTTTTATCAACGGGGAATAATGTAAGCGGTATGCGCAGAATGGCGGCCGAAAAAATCTGCAATTTTGTTGGAAATGATCTGTTAAACGAAGCTCTGCATGGTGAACGGTATATAAAATCCCCAGAACTGGTAAAAAAATTCGTCGAGTCTTTACCGATCGCTGATGTCCCGACACAATATGTTGTCTTTAAACCCTTGAAGGATGTTGATCTAAACAAAGAAGACCCTGTTATCATAGTCTTTTCAGCCAACCCCGACCAGCTTTCCGCAATGGTAATTCTGGCCAATTACGGAAACGGAAGCTTTGAGAACGTTATCATTCCCTATGCGGCAGGATGCCAGACCATCGGCATCTTTCCATACAGGGAAGCAAAGCATGAAAACCCGCGAGCGGTAATCGGACTTACCGATATATCTGCAAGAAAAATTGTAAGAAGTCAACTGGGCAGGGATATGTTCACGTTTGCCGTCCCACTGAAGATGTTTAAGGAGATGGAGGCTCATGTAGAAGGCAGCTTCCTTCAAAGAGAAAACTGGAATGCTTTGAAGGAATGATTTCGGGTAGAGTAGAGACCTCTACAGTATCTTTCGATGAGGAGATTCACACCCGGAGACGGAATGTGCCCATGAGATATAAAAGATTATCGGAAAATCGAGAAAGGGGTGCAAAATGCAAAAAAGAAGCTGTCTCATAGTATTGTCAGGAATAATGTTGGTCTTTTTTTTACATACAGCTTCCTTCGGCCTTTCAGATGCTTTTAAGGATAACATCTACAATCCGGGGAAGCTCAAGGCTACGGACAGTGTTTTGAAGGTTCGGGTGGGGGATCGTGCCCCTGGCTTCACACTTCCCGCGATTTCCGGGGGAGAAATCTCTCTTGACCGGTACCGTGGGAAAAAGAATGTTGTATTATCTTTCGTCCCTGCCGCATGGACACCCGTCTGTTCAGACCAGTGGCCCGGCTACAATATTGTAAAAGGCATATTTGAGGACAATGATGCCATTCTTCTCGGCATTACAGTGGACAACATCCCGACCCTGTTTTCGTGGACGAATCAGATGGGGGAATTATGGTTTCCCGTTCTTTCCGACTTCTGGCCTCACGGCAGTGTTGCCGACAGGTATGGAGTATTACGTACAGATGGAACTGCAGAAAGGGCAATCTTCATCATTGATAAGAATGGGATCATTCGTTATATTGATGTGCACGATATAAACCAGAGGCCTCGACTGGAGTCTATCGTCAAAGAGATGGAAAAACTCAAATAAACAGGTACTGTTGTCCCTGTTAAAGGCGAATAACGACATGCCATCACTGTTCTTAGAAGACATACTTGAGAATCTGTATCAAAAGTACAACAGGCGCGAGTATATACATCCCGATCCCCTGGAGTTTCTCTATGATTACGAAGATCTTCGTGACCGGGAGATTGCCGGTCTTGTTGCTTCTTCTCTTGCCTATGGCAGGGTTTCTCAGATAATCAGAAGTGTTGCGTTTGTCCTTGAAAGGATGACTCCGTCCCCTTTCCGTTTTATCGAAGATGCCTCCATGGAATCGCTCCTAGATATATTTTCCGGCTTTAAGCACAGGTTTACGACCGGAGATGAACTGGCGGAAATGCTGTTCGGAGTGAAAACTGCCATAAAGAAGCACGGATCACTCCATGCCTGTTTCAAGGCCGGACTTTTGAATGATAACGAATCAAGTATATCGGCAATTACCAGATTTGTGGAAGAATTGGGAGTCGGTTTTCATCACCGGAACAACAGTCTGCTGCCTTCACCAGTAAAGGGGAGCGCCTGTAAAAGACTCAATCTCTTTTTCCGATGGATGATACGCCAAGACGATGTCGATCCCGGAGGGTGGGAGGATATATCGCCCTTACATCTCGTCGTTCCGCTTGATACGCATTTACACAGGCTCTGCCTTTCACTGGGATTTACGAACCGAAGACAGGCAGATATGAAAACCGCCATGGAGATAACCGATGCGTTTCGAACGATGGTCCCACACGATCCGGTACGATATGATTTTGCACTGACGCGGCTGGGGATACGGAAGGATACGGACATGACATCTTTCTTGAACGAATGCGGTAAAACAAAAATGTACTATAAACCAAGGAGCGCACATGAAGCTTGATAAATGGAAAATTTTCTGGGGTGCGGGACTGATACTGTTGTCGGCATTTTTTTATTTCGTCCACTACCTGATCTTTAGAGACCCTCACCATATCTTCATTTATATGGTGGGGGATTTTGCCTTTGTCTTTATCGAAGTATTACTCGTTACCATTATTATTCATGAATTGCTCAGCTACAGAGACAAAAGAGACCGGCTCTACAAACTGAACATGATTATCGGTGTTTTCTTCAGTGAAATCGGGACGGAACTTCTTAAACTTTTCTCCGAATTCGACCAGAATTCCGAAAAAATGAGGGAAAATATATCTTCATGTATGGATTGGCATGATGAACAATTTCAAACCGCATTCAAATCGTGCAAGAATTATGAGTATCATATTGATATCGATAAGAAAGATATAGGGGAATTAAAGGATTTGCTCACGAATAAAAGACACTTTCTCGTCACCCTGCTGCAGAATCCCACTTTGCTCGAACATGGAACGTTCTCCAACCTCCTCTGGGCGGTGTTTCACCTCACCGAAGAACTGGCATACAGAACCGACATTAAGGATCTCAGTGATACCGATTATGAACATATCGCCAATGACATGAAGAGGGCATATGTGTTGTTGACAACAGAATGGCTGTTCTACATGAAGCATCTCAACAGTAACTACCCCTTTCTCTTCTCTCTCGCCATGAGAACAAATCCTTTTGATCCGAATGCCTCACCGGAGATAGGGTAACGGTAACTACGAAGAGGAGGATAACCATGTCAGACTTCTCAAGGAGGGAATTTCTCAAGCGTTCCATCGCCTCTACGGTGGCAGGCGGAGTTGCGTTGACAGGACTGGGCAGGAATGCCGAAGCTTCCGGCGCTATTCCTTGGGGGACGGCAATTGACTTGACACGTTGTGACGGTTGCCGAACATTGACCCAGCCCGCATGTGTAACTGCCTGTCGGAAGGAAAATAGAAGATATTTTCCCGAACCCATAAAAGAAATAAGCAATTACTGGCCGCAGAAGAAAACAGAGGACTGGTCCGGCAAGAAGGGACTGACCAGCCGCCTGACACCGTATAACTGGACGTTTGTACAAGAGGTGCAGGTGGAGCACGGCGGCAAGAGACACACGATCGCCATTCCCCGGCGTTGTATGCACTGCGACAACCCGCCCTGTGCCAATCTGTGCCCGTTCAGCGTCCTGCACAAAATGCCCGGCGGCCCGGTTCTGATCGATCACGATCTCTGTTTCGGAGGCGCAAAGTGCCGCGACGTATGTCCCTGGGGCATCCCGGCCCGTCAGGCCGGTGTTGGCATATATTTGCATATAGCGCCGAAGGTTGCCGGTGGTGGAGTGATGTACAAGTGTAATTTCTGCTACGACAGACTCAGGTCAGGACACGCGCCGGCATGTGCGGAGGCATGCCCGCAACAGGCGATACTGTTTGGTGAAAAGGAACAGATGCGGAAGGTGGCCCACAAACGGGCGAAGGAAATAGACGGATACATCTACGGCGAAAAGGAAAACGGCGGTACGTCTACCTTCTATGTATCACCCGTTCCATTCGAGAAAATTGATGCCGCACTCATAAAACAGAAAGCGGCGCAACCAAATCCGAAAGCGCCCGGTTTTCCCGGTATGGCTGTGGACATAGAAAACTTTACGGAAACCGCAAATGGTATTGCCTGGAGCATGGTAGTAGCTCCTGTCGCGGGCATTGCAGCTGCCGCCGGAGTGGCTTACAAGACCATGAAGGGGGGTAAAAAGGATGACTGAGAAAATCATCAGGAAGAAAAAGATTACACGTCACGGTTTTTCCGTCCTCTTCGTTCACTGGGCCGTGGCGATTTCTACCTTTGTGCTGATTTTCAGCGGATTTGCCCAGATGCCTCTGTATAAGCGCTACATGCTGGATCGGGTCCCCGGATTATCTTGGGTGTCCGATTATTCTGTAACGCTTTCTATCCATTACTGGGCGGCGGCTCTTCTCATATTTGCCATGGTATACCATATTGTTTTCCATAGCATGCGCAGAGACTTCGACATGGTACCCCGTAGAGGCGATATCAGGGAATCGGTTCAGATTATCATGGCCGTCCTCGGGTGGGCCAAGGAACCCGAAAACGATAAATACCTTGCCGAACAGCGCCTGGCTTATCTATTCATCGGATTCACTCTGTTGATTCTAGTTGTAACCGGTATTATAAAAGTGCTGAAGAACCTGCCGTATATCAACTTTTCAGAGGGTTTTATGCTCTGGATTACCCAGTTTCACAATCTGGGCACTATCCTGATTATTATCGGTATCGTGGTCCACCTCGGCGCATTCATATTCAGGGAAAACTGGCCCATGCTGCCGGGGATTTTTACCGGTAAGATTGATATGGAGTACGCCAAGCGAAGGCACAGTATCTGGTATGATCGGGTATTTGCGAAAAAACGGTAGTATCAGCGGGGATATGATGTTGACACTTGTCTTAGCTCCTGCTAGGTTGCTTGTGTTTTATTAACACAACGGGAGCCGAACAATTCTGTAACAGATTGTATAAGGCATTATCCCACCAGGACATATCAGTCCGATAACAATACAATGGAGGATTATATAACATATGGCTACGAATCAGTGGAATAACCCGCCGGAGATGCAGATTGACCCCGAGAAGATCTATCGGTCAACAATGGAAACGAACAAAGGTGTTATTGAGCTGGAGCTGTACGCCCAGCATGCACCCAAGACAGTCAACAACTTTGTCTTTCTGGCACGGGAGGGATTTTACGACGGTGTTTCGTTTCACCGGGTAATCAGTGATTTCATGATCCAGGGGGGCGATCCGACCGGTACCGGACGAGGGGGTCCGGGCTATCAGTTTGAGGACGAAACAAAAGGAAACCCCCTGAAGCATGAGAGTCATGTAATCTCGATGGCGAACGCGGGGCCGAATACAAACGGGAGTCAATTCTTCATCACCCATTCACCGCAGCCACACCTGGATGGACATCATACGGTCTTTGGAAAAGTGGTAAAGGGTGAAGATATTGTAGACGTGATCCGGCAGGGCGACCAGATGAAACGCGTTGAAATAACGGAGATATAGATATAAACCGTATGAAATAGATCACAGGGTGTAGCAGGAAACGATGACAAAACAAGAAGCAAGAGCCTTTGCGGCCAGGTGGTTGCCCGCATGGACGGGAAATGATCCCGGAAAACTGGCCGCATTTTATTCTGACGACGCACTCTACCTTGATCCCGGCATCCCGGATGGAGTCAGAGGAAAGGATGCATTGACTGCATATTTTAGCGTGCTGCTTGCCCACAATCCTGACTGGGTCTGGACTCAGATAGAACCCATTCCAATGGAAAATGGATTTGTAAACAAATGGCTGGCAAAAATACCGGTAGGCGAAAAAGTGATAGAGTGCATCGGCGTCTGTCTGGTGCAATTTAACAGTCAGAGAAAAATAGTGCGCAACGAAGTCTACTTTGATCGCACCGAATTAATTTCAGAAATTTACAAATATAAACAATCTCGCATATAGACACATACAACATCTGACAAGATGTGAGAACAATATCAGTCCGTTAAGGCAAATTCTTTATTTTATGCGCCCGCTATTCACTTCACATAAAGGAGTATCAGAATGATAGAGACGAGAGTAACAAAAATCCTGGGTATCAAATATCCTATTATAAAGGGGGGCATGGTGTGGGTGTCGAACGCGGAGCTTACGGCTGCCGTATCAAACGCCGGAGGACTCGGAGTGATGGGTATCGGGGCCATGGACACCCAGATCCTTAACACGGAACTGGACAAGCTCCTCTCGCTGACGGACAAACCGTTCGGCATCAGCTTCCCCTTGATACGGCCCGACTATGAGGAAATGATAGGCGCCGCATTGGATAAAGGAGTAAGGGTAGTTGTCACCTCCGCCGGAAACCCCGCAAAGACATATAAGATGCTCGAATCTGCGGGGGTTGTCATGATTCACGTGATAGCAAACGTAAAGATGGCACAGAAAGTTCAGGACCTCGGATATCACATGGTGGTTGCCGAGGGTTTTGAGGCAGGCGGACATGATGGGAAAGATGAGATTACAACCTTTGCCCTGATCCCACAGGTGGTCGACGCTGTCGACATACCCGTTATCGCGGCAGGTGGCATTGCAGACGCCAGGGGCATGATCGCCGCCTTTGCCCTGGGCGCGGAGGGTATCCAGATGGGCACGAGATTCGCTGCAACGAAGGAATCTCCCGTCCATGAAAACTTCAAGCAGGCCATCATCAGTGCCCTGGACACAGACACTACTATTACCGGCAGGAAATTAAACGATCCGGTACGGGTGATAAAAAATAAGCTTTCTCAGGAAATCCTGGACGCGGAGGCTGCGGGGGCCTCCCCCGAAGATATACTTGACCTGATAGGACCGGGCAGGACCCAAATGGCATCTCTTGATGGTGATGTAAAGGACGGTTCGGTGATGAGCGGCCAGATCGCTGGTATGATAAAGGAAATCAAAAGCGTGCAGGAGGTTTTTGATGAGCTGCTGTCAGGAATAGAACCTGTCATCGACAAAATACAGAGATTATCAATAAGGACTCAACATGATACAGATAAATGAGAATTACCTGAAGCTCCAGTCATCCTATCTTTTCTCGGACATCGCAAAGAGGGTACGAGTCTTTGCCGATTCGAACCCCGAAAAAAAAATAATCAGGCTGGGAATCGGCGATGTGACGCGCGCCCTGCCCGGGGCATGTATCGATGCCCTCCATAAGGCCGTTGACGAGATGTCAATTGATAAAACCTTCCGCGGCTATGGCCCTGAGCAGGGGTATGAATTCCTGCGCGACGCCATCGCGAAGAATGATTTTCAGGCGTTCGGAGCAGACATCAATCCGGATGAAGTGTTCATAAGTGACGGGGCGAAATGTGACACCGGAAATATCCTGGAGATTTTATCTCCCGATCTGAAGATTGCGGTTCCTGATCCAGTCTATCCCGTGTATGTTGACACAAACGTCATGGCGGGAAGAACCGGTACCTGGCATAACGGACGATATGAAGGGTTAGTGTACCTCGAAGCCACTGAGGCAAACGGTTATGTTCCGGCGATTCCGGATAAGCCGGTCGACCTGATCTACCTCTGCTTCCCCAACAATCCCACGGGGGCCACCGCCACAAGGGAGCAACTCTCACAGTGGGTCGCATACGCAAAAGAAAACAGGGCATTGATCCTGTACGATGCCGCGTATGTAGCCTTTATCCGGGACGAATCCATACCCAAGAGCATCTACGAAATCGAAGGTGCCAGAGAAGTGGCGATTGAGTTTCGATCTTTCTCAAAAACCGCCGGGTTCACGGGGACACGATGCGCGTACACCATCATACCGAAATCATGCGTCGCCTTCGATTCGAGCATGAATACATATGACCTGCATTCCCTGTGGAACCGCAGGCATACCACAAAATTCAACGGCGTTTCCTATCCGGTACAGCGCGCCGCGCAGGCGGTGTATTCGGATGAGGGGAAGAAGCAGGTTCGTGAGCTGACGGACTATTACCTGAAGAATGCCTCTCTGATCCTCGAAAAGATGACGGATCTCGGATATACCTGTGCCGGAGGTAAAGACTCACCCTACATCTGGGTCAAAGCGGGAATGGACTCCTGGAGGTTCTTTGACATCCTTCTTGATAGGGCTGCCGTTGTCTGTACTCCCGGCAGCGGCTTCGGCTCGTGCGGTGAGGGATATATCCGTCTGAGCGCCTTCAACAATTACGAAAATGTTGAGACCGCGATGACCAGGATCGCCGAAATGTCGAAGGGCTAAACAACAAAGTTACAACCGGTTATTCCCCTCCCCTCTTATCCGGATGGAGGAGGGGGTAACAAAGATTCGATCCTGCCCCTATCCGACAGCATCCCTTAGGATATCCAGCGCCAGATCAACATCCTGGGTGGTGATCCCATGGTGGGTGACCATTCTGAACTGAAAAGACCCCAGATGGAGAAGTTTTACTCCCCTCTCTTCAAG
The DNA here is from genome assembly GCA_016935875.1 of Deltaproteobacteria bacterium. Taxonomy (GTDB): domain Bacteria; phylum Desulfobacterota; class Syntrophia; order Syntrophales; family UBA2210; genus UBA2210. Next base: position 3,297 of record JAFGQD010000037.1, on the reverse strand, counting down.
CCGGGCCATGAAATCATCTTCGGTCAAACCAGTATCCTCAAGGTGAAAGAAGACGATATTGGTCCGCACGGTTTCGAGATCCACAGTTAATCCGGAAATGCCTGTCATTCCCACCGCAAGACGCCGCGCATGAATGTGATCATCCGTAAGGCGCTCTTTCATCTCTTCAAGGGCCACAATACCCGCGGCAGCGATAATGCCCGTCTGACGCATACCTCCTCCCAGGGCCTTTCTGACCCGGCGCGCCTCAGCGATAAACTCACGGGAAGAACAGATTATGGAGCCCACCGGCGCCGACAGCCCTTTGGACAGACAGAAACTCACCGAGTCGGCACCGCGGGTCAGATCTGTGATAGGCACACCGAGAGCGGCAGCGGCGTTGAATATGCGCGCCCCATCGAGGTGTACCCCCAGTCCATAACGCCCGGCAAGTTCTTTCACAGAGTCGGTATATTCCATCGTTATCGGTATACCATTGCAGCGATTATGGGTATTTTCCAGACAGATCAGACGGGTGCGGGGGTAATGTATATTGTCGCCGCGGATCGCCGTTTCGATATCTTCAAGGCGCATCGTGCCGTCACGCTGATTCGTTACTGTATGAGGAATAATGCCTCCCAGGGCCGACATGCCCCCGACCTCATAATAAAAAATGTGCGCCTGATCACCAATGATAATCTCGTCGCCGCGCCCGCAGTGGACAAGAAGGGATATCAGGTTTCCCATCGTCCCGCTGGAAACCAGAATCGCGGCTTCTTTTCCCGTCATCTCCGCCGCCATTTCTTCGAGACGGTTCGTCGTCGGATCTTCCCCGTAGACGTCATCGCCAAAATCGGCATGATATATCGCTTCGCGCATGGCCTGCGTCGGTACTGTGACTGTGTCACTCCTCAGATCAATAACCTTCATCTTTCATCTCCCTTTTCCAGGATACGTAACCGTGCCTCGATTCTACCTCTGAATAGCGCTATTTAATCGAACCGTAACCGCCCTGTAATAAAATTGTAATATATATATTGTAGTATCGCTCACCAAACAAAAACGAGGAGGAACATAACAATGAAAAAAATGCTCAAATTTTTGCTACCATGTTTAATGTGTTTAAGTTTTGTGTGTGCCGGTTCCGTTTTCGCGGCCGATACCATCGTCATCAAGGGTTCCACCACAGTTCTGCCGGTAGCCCAAGCTTCCGCCGAAATGTATATGAATTCTCACCCCGGTGTCAATATCTCTATTTCCGGTGGCGGCTCCGGTAACGGCATCAAGGCACTGGTAGACGGCACAACCGATATCGGCAACTCGTCCAGGTTCATCAAAGACGGCGAAGTAAAACTCGCACAGGAAAAAGGCGTGTACCCTGTCCCTCACCGCGTCGCCATGGACGCGATTATTCCGATTGTTCACACGGATAACCCGGTGAGCAATCTGACCATTGAGCAATTAAGCCTGATCTATCAGGGAAAAATCAAAAACTGGAAGGAAGTAGGCGGAAACGATCTGCAAATTGTAGTTGTATCCAGAGACACCAGCTCAGGGACCTATGAAGTATGGGAGGAAAAAGTACTTCATAAGGCAAAGGTAACCCCGCGGGCACAGCTCCAGGCATCGAATGGCGCCGTTATTCAGGCGGTTTCGAAAAACAAATACGCCATAGGATATATCGGACTCGGGTATCTCAATAAGAGTGTGAAAGCAATCGCTGTGAACGGAGTTGAGGCAACGATGGCAAACGCCCTCTCCGGGAAATACCCTGTATCGAGACCTCTCTTCATGTTCACCAAAGGGTGGCCGGAGGGGATCGTATCTGATTACATCAACTTTGTACTGAGCAAGACCGGACAGGACATCGTTAAAAAAGAAGGGTATGTGCCCCTTTACTAAATAAGGGCAGTCCTATACAATGAGGAGCCGTATAAAATGAAACAGCGCAGCATATGCGGCCCCTCTTCTCAACCATAATTTTCAAGGAAGATTACATGTCGAGAAGATTAAAAGAGATTATCATAAAGAATGTCTTTTTGCTTGTTGCGCTCGTATCAATCATTATCCTCGCACTTATAATCATATTCCTTTTTTCAGAAGGATTACCTATATTTAATGTCGTATCGGTCAAAGATTTCCTCTTCGGCACAGAATGGTACCCGACATATGACCCCCCGGAGTTTGGAATCGGGGCACTGATTTTCGGTTCTTTTGTGGTAACGATATTCGCGTCGGTGCTGGCGGTTCCACTAGGTGTTCTTTCAGCCATCTATATCGCTGAAATCGCCCCTCCCCTGATAAAAGAGATATTCAAACCGGTCATTGAACTGCTTGCCGGCCTGCCGTCGGTTGTGCTGGGATTCTTCGGAATGGCGGTACTGGCGCCGTGGATGCAGGAGACCTTCGACCTGCCCACCGGCCTGAATATCGTAAATGCTTCCCTCTTGCTGGCGCTTATGGCAGTTCCAACGATATCAAGCATCTCGGAAGACGCGCTCTACTCGGTATCGCAGGAATTCAAGGAAGCGTCATACGCGCTCGGAGCAACACGGTTCGAAACAATAACGAGAATCATCGTTCCGGCGGCATTGTCGGGCATATCGACGGCAGTGATACTGGGCATGGCCCGGGCTATCGGTGAAACGATGGTTGTGCTCATGGTTGCCGGTGGAGCGGCAGCAATTCCGGAAAGCATTTTTGATTCCGTCAGACCGATGCCGGCAAGTATCGCCGCAGAAATGGGAGAAGCACCGTTCAGGAGTGACCATTATCACGCCCTGTTTGCGACAGGAATCGTGCTTTTCTTCCTCACACTGGGATTTAACCTGATTGCCGATTACGTATCACACAAATTCAAAGAAGTAGGGTCCGCGACATTATGAAGTGGCGTTATTTCAAACAGCAACTGTTTTTCTTTATTTCACGATTGTGCGCGTTGATTATAGCGGTCACAATCGGCGGATTTCTGATCTACATATTTGTAAACGGGATTGGTGCTATCAACTGGGAGTTTCTGACACAACCTCCTCGGGATTCGATGACGAAGGGGGGAATCATGCCGGCGATCCTGGGGACCTTGTATTTAACCGCAGGCGCCCTTATCACCGCGCTGCCCCTCGGTATCGCGTCGGCCATATACCTGAGTGAATATGCGAAAGAGGGACCGGTAATCAGAATAATACGCATCGGTGTCAACTGCCTGGCAGGAGTACCGTCCATCGTATTCGGCTTGTTCGGCTTGGGGCTTTTCGTGGTGTTTCTGCATTTCGGATCGTGTATCCTTTCAGGTGCGCTGACTCTCGGGTTTCTTATTCT
>JAFGQD010000191.1 GCA_016935875.1 Deltaproteobacteria bacterium | reverse complement strand
TGAAGACACAAAACCGGATGCGCAGATTCTGCAAGGAACATTTCCTGTCCTACCGAAGGATGAGAGAATGGCGGGATGTATATGAACAGATATCAGGCATCCTCGAGGAGGCCGGCCACAAAAAGACAAAGGAAACATTGCAGGGAGAAGCTCTCTATGAAGGGATACACAAGGCCATTCTCGGCGGCTACATTTCAAGCATAGGGGTAAAGAAGGAAAAAAACATATATAAGATGGCAAAGGGGAAAGAGGCCATGATTTTCCCCGGCTCAGGGCTCTTCAACCGCGGCGGAGACTGGATAGTCTCGGCGGAGATAGTGGAGACATCAAGGATATTCGCCAGGCTCAACGCCGTCATTCAGCCCGAATGGCTGGAGGAGGTCGGAGGTGATCTCTGCCGCCGCGATTATCTGGAAGCGCACTGGGAAAAGAATCGGGGCGAGGTTGTCGCGAGTGAGCAGGTAAAGCTCCACGGCCTGATAATAGTGCCGGGAAGGCCTGTGTCATACGGCCGCATAGACCCCGTGGAGGCCACGCAGATATTCATAAGAAGCGCCCTCGTGGAGGGGAATATCAGAGATCCCCTCCCCTTTCTGAGACACAACCTGGATCTGGCCGAAGAAGTGGCCGGGATGGAAGACAAGATACGCAGGAGAAATATCCTGGTAAGCGAGGACGTCATTTCAGCATTCTACGAGGAGCGTATCGGCATCGCTTACAACATCAGGACCTTGAGGAAGCTGATAAAAGATCGGGGTACCGACGATTTCCTCCGGATGAGCAGAGAAGACATCATGGAGGGTCATCCGGAAGAAGAACTTTCCCTGTGCCCGGATGAAATCACCTTAAGCAACAAGGCGCTTCCCTGTTCATACCATTTTAATCCCGGTGAAGAGAACGACGGGGTGACGGTACATATTCCTTCCGATGTCGCCATGATGCTCCCTCTGGAATCGGCTGACTGGCAGATACCCGCCCTTCTTAGAGAAAAGATAACCGCCCTTATAAAAGGGTTGCCAAAAGAATACAGAAAGAGGCTTGTACCCATTGGGCGGACAGTGGATACCATACTGCTCGATATGAAGAACGAAAGTGGCTCACTTATCACATCCCTGGCACGGTTCATACATGAGAGGTTTCATATCAGTATTCCGGTCTCGGCATGGCCGGTGGACAATATTCCGGATCATTTGAAGACGCGCTTTTCCATTGTCAACGAGAGGGGAGAGGAGATACGTGCCGGCCGTGATATCCGCCTGCTCCGGAATGATATCCCTGTCGGCGGTGAATCCTTCGCACTGAAGCAGGCAAAGAAACATTGGGAAGCAGAGGGGATAACCTCATGGAACTTTGCGGACCTCCCTGAAAGTATCGCCCTGAACGGTAAAGACGGTGATGAGGGTCTGGCGTACCCGGCGCTGGAAAGAGGAGATGACGGCAGCATAGCAATACGACTCTTCAGCAATATGGAACAGGCGGCGATGACACACAGAAAAGGCTTAGCCGCGCTCTTAGAACTCCATTTCAGGAAAGACATGAAATTTCTCAAAAGGCATCTCTCCCTCCCGCAGGAGATACAAGTGGGTGCACACTATTGTGGAGGGGCCAGGCAGATAGAAGACGCGATATACCGAAAGACCATACGCACTCTTTTTGAACAGGACATCAGAAACCAGGAGGAATTTCTCGAATACGCAAAGTCCGTGGGGCGCACAATACTCCCGAAAGCACAGGGATTACTGGCGGATGTTATCCAGGTTGTCAAGACACGCGGAGAAGTCGGAGAGGTTCTCCACAGGCTGGAGACCTCGAATAGTACCAGCAGGGCCGCAAACGATTTCATCGCCACACTCAGGAAAGATATTGGCCGGTTGATACCGGAGGATTTCGTGGAAATCTATGAAGAGGAGCGGTTGTCTGACATATCGAGGTGTCTGGGCGCCATTATGATACGAGCAGAAAGAGGTATGGCGCACCTGGAAAAGGACAACATCAAGGCTGACAGTCTCAAGCCTTTCGTCGACAAACTGGAGGAGATGTTGAAAGAGGCTCCCTCTTCGTCCGAAGAGAAAAAGAGGGCCGTGGAAGAGTACGCGTGGATGGTGGAGGAATACAAGATATCAGTCTTCGCACCGGAGATGAAGACCGCCCGCCCCGTATCTCCGAAGAGGTTGAAGAAAGAGATAGACGCTATTGAGAGGATGGGTTAAAAAAATTTACATTACCTACACATAGGGTATCTTCAGCTTCTGGCCGACATATATCCTGTTTCTTGATCTGATATTGTTGACCTTCATCAGAGACTGTATCGTCGTGCCGTATTTCCCGGAGATACTTTCCAGATTATCCCCCCGCTTCACCACATATACCATTGGCACAGAATCCACACGGGGTATCTTCAGCTTCTGGCCGACAAATATCCTGTTTTTGGACTTGATATTGTTGGTCCCCATGAGGGCCTTTATCGTCGTGCCATGTCTTTCGGCTATACTCTCCAGTTGGTCCCCCCGTTTCACCACATAGACCGATGGTTTCGCGGGATGTTCGGCAGGAGTGTCTGTAGGTATCTTCAGCTTCTGGCCGACATATATCCTGTTTTTGGACTTGATGTTGTTGATCTCCAAAAGGTCCTTTATCGTCGTGCCATGTCTTACGGCTATCCGCTCCAGTTGATCCCCTTTCTTGACCCTGTAGGTGATATATGTTGTTTTTGCGGCAGGGGAAGACGGTTTGGGGGTAAGAACCTCTTTACACCAACTCCTGTCCGCCGCGTAGGGAAGCGGGAGGAAACTATCAACGGCATAGGCTATCGCCCACGCGATATCGGTCTGATAAGAAGACTTACGGAGCATGAGTTCTTCTCTTGGATTTGATATATAAGCGGTTTCTATCAGGAGGGAAGTAACATCGGGAAGCTTGAGAACCCTGAAGGGAGCTTCCTGAACCTTTGAATATTTTAGATGATTTATCTGCTTTATCTTTTCCAGAGCCATGCCGCCGAAGACCCTGGAACGGTTTATGGTCTCAGTCTGCAGCATATTGAGGGTTATCGGATCTGATTCCCCGTTATTATATCCTCCATTCTGAGAACCACCTATAATATCCGACAGGTTTTCGTTCTGTGCGAGAAGTTTCGCGGCCTCACTGCTCGCGCCCCCGGTTGACAGGCAATATATGGATGACCCCCGGGCACCTCTTCTTCTGTAAGCATCGGCGTGGACGCTGATGAAGATATCTGCGCCATATTCTCTGGCTATCCTGCCCCTGTCTTTCAAAGATATAAAATAATCACCCTTTCTCGTAAGAAAGGCCTCGTAGCCCCTCTTTTTCAGGATTTTCTGCAGCTGTTTCGCTATAGCAAGGACTACATCCTTTTCGCGTGTCCCCCTGCGACCAACGGCACCCGGATCTTCTCCACCGTGTCCGGGATCAATAACCACCACCTTCTTTTCCTGTATCTTTACCTTTTTTCTCTCCTCGCTTTCCTTCTTTTCCATCTCTGGAAGCATGACATCAATAACGATACGATGAGGTTTTTCGAGTATCTTTCCGAGTTTAAACACCTTCATCTCGACATTGTCAGCTACCCGCAATTCCACTCGGGAGCCCCCCTCAGGCAGGGAAACCAGCAGGACCTCATTGACCGCGGGTTTGTCCAGGTCATATGTACGAGGGATTTCGGCGGGCAAGACCGCATCTTTCAGGTCGACAAATATTCTGCCGGCCCCTCTTTCAACCGTGAAAGACGTCTCGTCGCCCACATCCAGAACAACCCTCGTGTGATCCGGAGCCGTCCAGTGCCGGACGTTGAGTATGTCCACCGAGCCGAATGCCCCCGGACAGGGGATGGTGATACAAAGCAGAGTTAAGAAAAAAGTAAGCCGTAATATCCTTTTCATTACCCCCCGGATGTCTCTCTTTCACCAACTTTTTGGGCGGCAGTTTAACAGTTTTACCCGCAGTTTACAACCCCACCCGGGTTTTCATCCAGAAAAGGTATTGACAAAGGCACATGCAAATGACATTTATGGTCTGAAAAATCACAGAGAATATCCGATGAAGATAAAGAACATATTCAGAGAAAACAAAGCCACTCTCTCATTCGAGTTTTTTCCACCCTCCAGGGATGGAAATATTGAGGAACTGTACCGAGCGATTCAGGACCTTGCGGAACTGAATCCCGATTTTATCTCTGTCACCTACGGAGCGGGGGGCGGCACAAGAGATAAGACCGTGGAGATCGCCTCCACCATCAGGAATGAATTCGGTAGAGAGACTCTCGCCCATCTGACATGCGTTCATGCGACCAGAGACGACATTCGAGAGCAGCTCGACAGATTGAAAGAGGTGGGAATAGAAAACATCCTGGCCCTGCGGGGGGACCCGCCGAAGGGAGAGGATCGTGTTGTCAAGACGAAGGGCGGCTTCGGATACGCCAACGAGCTGGTGGAATTTATCAAACAGAATGATGATTTCTCCATAGGGGTCGCGGGTTACCCCGAGGTACACCCGGAGGCTCCGGATATGGAGCATGACCTCGTCAACCTGAAGAGGAAGGTCGACGCGGGGGCCGACTTCATCATAACCCAGATGTTCTTCGATAACGAATACTTCTACAGGTTC
>JAFGQD010000036.1 GCA_016935875.1 Deltaproteobacteria bacterium | reverse complement strand
GAGGAATTAAAGGAACTGTACGAAATTGAAAAGTCAGCGGCCACACTGGCCGCGCTGATCGAAGCTCAGAACCGGAAGCGGCAGGAATACGAATCCGAGATGGCAGTGATGAAAGAAAACCTCATGCGGGAAATTGAAAGTGCCCGCTCGGAATGGGAAAAAGAAAAAGAACAGTATGATATGGAAATAAAAGAGCAGAATGCCGCTGAAAAGAAAAAAAGAGAACGCGAGAAGGAAGAATTCCAGTATGCCTTTAAGCGGGAGCAGCAGCTTCTCAAAGATGAATTTGATGATGAAAAAGGTAAACTTGAAAGAGAAATGCTGCTTAAAAGAGAACAGATGGAAAAGGGTCTGGCGGAAAGGGAAAAGGCGATAAGCGAAAAAGAGGGGGAACTGAACGAACTGCGGAAACAGGTGAGCGCCTTTCCCGGGGAGATGGAAGAAGCCGTCAGCAAAGCAGTGAAAGAAACAACGGAAAGAATCACAAAAGATGCCATCAGCAAGGAACAATTGCTACGCAAGGAAGTTGAGGGAGAGAGGAAAGTGTTTACCACCCGCATCGAATCGCTTGAAAAAACGGTTGAAGTTCAAGCCGAACAGATTTCAAAACTCTCGGGACAGCTTGAAAAATCATATCAAAAGGTGGAGGATATCGCGGTCAAGGCGATAGAAGGATCTTCCAATCTTAAATCTCTTTCAAATTTGCAGCAGATGATGGTGGATAAGGCAAGGAAACAGGAGTAAGGAAAACGGTGACGGGTTCACGTTTTCTTCTAATTCGCCATCAAGAGATCTGGGAATTCAGGGAACATCTTACTAATTTCGGAAATGCAATATCTAAAATGCGAGTGAATATTTCAGACAGCAGGGGAATGCTTACATATTAAAGGTATAGTAATGAAGAAGAAGGAATTACAGGAACTCGTTAAACAAGGGGAAGTTTAAATTCGATATGCAGACTTGTAGAGGTGTGGTGCGAAATCCTATATTATTCGATGCCTTTCACACGCTTGGAATAACGGAAAAGATCGGCTCTGGAATAAACAGGATGCGACAGGCTATGGCTGCAAGGAATATTGAGGCTGAATTTGATACTGGAGATTTTTTATTGTATCTCTTGCAAGGCAGACAGATACCATGCAAGATGAACGGATAAAGAAAATAATAGATTTCTGTGAACTGCCGCGCAGTTGAGAAGAGATACAAAAATGTCTCAACCTGAAGAATCGGGACTATCTAAGGAAACATATTCTCAATCCGATTATAACAAAGGGATTGTCGCGTCTCATAATACCCGATAAGCCACAGAACCCAAAACAAAAATACTATGCAACCAAAGAGAAAAAATAATATGAACAACATCGCAAACATCGTAATATCATAAAGGCGGTTTGTCCTTGCACGCGTTAACGAAAGACAATATAAGGAGTAAGCTTTGTTTAAATCAGGTTTTGTAGGAATCATAGGAAAGCCAAACGCGGGAAAGTCCACACTCATGAATTTCGCTGTGGGTGAAAAGATAGCAATAACAACGCATAAGCCCCAGACAACTAGAAACAGGATTATGGGTATCAGGAATACCGAGGCAGGTCAGTTTATCTTTCTCGACACCCCGGGGATACATAACGCGAAGACGCCGCTTAACCGCCAGATGGTATCGGCCGCGATGGGTGTCTTTAATGATGTGAATATGCTGCTCCTGCTTATCGATGCGGGGACACATATCGGTGAAGATGACAATCTTATTATACAATCACTCAAAAAGACGGAACTGCCCGTCGTGCTGGTGATTAATAAGATTGATCTGATAGACAAGGAAAAACTGCTGGCCTTGATTGACAATATTAGACATCTTCACACCTTTGAAGAGATTGTGCCGATCTGTGCCCTGAGGGGATTTAATGTTGACAGGCTCATGGATATAATATGGAATATCCTGCCGGAAGGGCCGCAATATTTCCCGGATGATATGATAACAGATCGTTCTGAAAGATTTCTCGCGGCTGAAATAATCAGGGAAAAGATAACCATACTAACACACAAAGAGGTGCCCTACTCAACTGCCATCGTGATCGAGTCTTTCAAGGAGGATGAGGCAAAGGGTCTGACACATATACAGGCAGTTGTAAACGTAGAGAAAGACTCGCAGAAAGGGATTATCATCGGCAAGAAGGGCAGCATGCTGAAAAGGATAGGAACCGGCGCGCGGCTTGAGATGGAAAAGTTTTTCGGTACCAGAATATATCTGGAGCTGTTTGTCAGGGTGCAAAAGGACTGGGCACAGGATTCGAGAATGCTTGGAGAATTCGGATATACGAAGGAATAGAGGACGGACATAAATGAAACCCATAGTAGCAATCGTAGGCAGGCCGAATGTCGGTAAATCAACTCTGTTCAACCGGCTGTCTGAAACCAGAAAGGTTATCGTTATAGACCAGCCTGGCACCACAAGAGACAGAAATTACGCGGATTCCAACTGGAACGGCAAGACATTCATGATCATCGATACGGGAGGCTTTGAACCCGCGACCACTGAACGAATGCTTATACAGATGCGTGAACAGACAAACCTGGCCATTGAGGAAGCTGATGCCATCATCTTTCTTATGGATGGCCGGGAAGGTCTTACCCCTTCGGACATCGAGATTACAGGGCTGCTCAGGAAAACAAAAAAGCCCATCTTCTACGTTGCAAACAAGATAGACAATCTCAAGCGGGAGGATCTGGCATTCGATTTTTACAGGCTGGGTGTCGATCGGATCTACTCCATATCTTCCCAGCACGGACTCGGTGTGGGCGACCTGCTGGATGACGTCGTAGAACACCTTCCTGAAATCCCTGTTGAAGAAGAACCCGAGGAGAGGATACGGATAGCCGTAATCGGGAAACCCAACGTGGGGAAATCTTCATTGATAAACAAGATCCTCGGCTATGAACGTACGATAGTCAACCCCGTACCCGGAACCACGAGGGACGCAGTGGACACTGCTTTTGATCTGAATGACAGAAAATATCTCCTGATAGACACCGCCGGGATAAGGAAAAAAAGCAAGGTCAGCCTGCAACTGGAAAAATACAGCGTTATAGAAGCAATAAAGACGCTCGACCGCTGTGACATAGCCCTCGTCATGATAGACGCACAGGAAGGCGTCACTGAACAGGATACAAAAATTGCAGGCCTTGCCTTTGAAAGAGGCGTGGCCTGTATTATAATCCTGAACAAATGGGACCTTATTGAAAAAGACAATTCCACGATCGGCAAACATATAAAACATGTAAAAGACAGTCTGAAATATCTTGATTTTGCACCCATAATCACCGTATCGGCTCTCTCCGGGCAGAGACTGCGAAAGGTATTCGATCTTATTGACAATGTCTATGATCAGTATACAAAAAGAGTTTCCACATCTCTTTTAAACACAAAGCTGGCGGAATTTACCGAAAAGCTCTCTCCTCCACGCTACAGGAACAGGCCCAATAAAATAAACTATGCAACCCAGATATCTGTAAAACCCCCCACCTTTGTATTTTTTGTTCGTGAAGCAAAGGCTGTATATTTTTCCTATGAACGCTATCTGTCCAACAGGATACATGAAGAACTGGGTTTCGAAAATACGCCGGTACGACTGATTTTCAGAAAGAAGGGGGAGGAACGCTGAAAGGGGGAAAAGATGTGGATTTTAAGAAATCTTTTATAATCATACTGGTCTCTTTTTTAATTTCATGCGTTTCACTGCCCACCAGTGCAGAGGAAACACCGGGCACAATCAGAATAGGCGTGTATCTTCCCATGACCGGCCCCATGGCATCCCAGGGGCAGGCCGAATACGACGGCATCAGGATTGCGAACAGTATAAAGCCGGAGGCACTTGGGAGAAAAATAGAGCTGTTTCTGGTTGATACGACGGCAGAAGATACCGGTACAGCCGGTGCCGTGACCCGTTTGATTGAAGAGAATAAAGTTTGCGCAATGATAGGGGAAATATCCGGTTCTGATCCACTTGAGGGGATATCCATTGCCGAGAAGGAAAAGAAACCTACCGTTATTCCCGCCTATACGGAATTAGTGGCAACAAAGGGCAGAAAATACGCATTTCGTGTGTGTCTCTCCAATTCCCTTCAGGGTGAAGCTGCCGCCAGGTACGCCTTTTCCCGTCTCAAGACGAGAAAAGCGGCCGTTCTCATGACCATAGACAAGGATTATTCCATAGAGTTAGCCAACATCTTTGTGAAGAATTTTAACCGGATGGGGGGAAAGATAGTTGCAATAGCATACTGCCAGACTGAAGACAGTGATTTTATCACCCAACTATCAGCAATAATGGCGGCAAAACCCGATGTGCTGTATCTGCCGAATTCTTATTCCAGGGTTGCCCTTATATGCCGGCAGTCTGTAGACATGGGGGTCAACACCCACATTCTTTCTTCTAACAATGTGCATGTTCCTGAATTTATCAGCCTAGGCGGCGAATATGTGGAAGGGGTTACATTTACAAGTGATTTTGATAGAGAAGGCGCACCAGCGGATATCGCTCGATTATATATCGAAGCATACGAAAAGGAAACAGGGGATAGAGCCGGCAGGTTCGACGTGCTCGGCGCGGACGCATATTTTCTGCTGATAGATGCCATAGGAAGGGCCCAATCAACGACAGGATCAAACATAAGAAAAGCCCTCGGAGACACTAAAGGATTCAGGGGAATATCCGGGGTTATGGATATGGACACGGATGGAAATGTGGTGAAAGGAACTGTGATGCTGCATGTGAAAGATAGCGGGTTCCAGTACCTGGAGACGCCGGGTTTCGGGGAACAAGAGAAGGTACAGGACAACAAAGATTAGAGCCGCCGGATCAACACGTTTTCATACCATGCTCTAAAGGCCAAGGTATGCCTTTTTCACTTCCTCATCTGCAAGGAGGTTTTTTGAAGAATTTGTGAGCGTTATACGACCATTCTCCATAACATAACCTCTGGCCGCCACCTTCAGCGCAAGGTTCGCGTTCTGCTCCACAAGAAAGATGGTTGTATTATTCTCAGCGTTTATCTTGCTTAATATCTCAAATATTTGTTTGACAATAAGAGGGGCAAGCCCCAGTGAAGGTTCATCAAGAAGGAGGAGCCTGGGTCTGGCCATAAGCGCTCTGGATATGGCCAGCATCTGTTGCTCTCCTCCGCTCAATGTTCCCCCTGCCTGATGACGTCTCTCCGCAAGGATCGGGAAAAGATCAAAGACATATTCCATATCCTTTTTTATTTCCGCCCTGTCATTCCTCAAGAAGGCACCCATATCGAGGTTCTCGGCAACCGACAGATACGGAAAAATGCGGCGGCCTTCAGGCACCTGGCAGATGCCTAATGAAACGATTTTGTCCGGTTCCATACCGGTTATCGGTTCATCCATAAAAAATATCTCGCCCGATCTCGGAGGAACGATACCGCAGACAGCCATAAGCGTCGTGGACTTTCCGGCCCCGTTCGCACCTATAAGAGTGATAATTTCACCTTCTGAAATCTCTATGGTGACATCCTTCAACGCCTGGATATTTCCGTAGAAGGTCTGTACGTTCTTAAGCTTAAGCATCAACCTCTTCTCCGAGATAGGCCTTTATTACAACAGGGTTATTCCGTATCTCCTCCGGGGTGCCCTGTGCGATCTTCTTGCCGTAATCCACGACAAATATCCTGTCGGACAGGCTCATAACGAGTTTCATATCATGTTCTATGAGGAGTATGGAAATCCCTTCTTCATCACGAATCTTTTTTATCAGTTCGTCAAGTTCTTGTGTCTCGTGTGGATTCATACCTGCGGCTGGTTCATCCAGTAGAAGCAGGAAAGGCTCTGTAGCCATTGCCCTGGCTATTTCAAGAAGTCTCTGCGCCCCGTATGGAAGGTTTTTGGCAAACTCGTTCACAAACCGGGCGAGCCCTATCTTTTCAAGGATGGCATAGCTGTCTTCTACCACCTTTTTTTCTTCTCGCATCGTTGAGCCGCCTCTTAATGCGGCGCCCAGGACGCCCGCATGCATACGGCAGTGACGTCCGATCATTACATTTTCGAGGACTGTCATATTGAGGAATAATCGGATGTTCTGAAAGGTCCGGGCCAAGCCCTTTTCCGTGACCTTGTTCGGTTTTAAGCCATTGATCCTCTCCGCACTGTCCCTGCCCTGGGTGAATATTAGTACATCACCATCTGTGGGGGGATATATTCCCGTTATGCAGTTAAAGAAGGTGGTCTTCCCCGCTCCGTTGGGACCGATAAGAGCGACAATCTCGTTTCTGCCGACATCCAGATCCAGATCATCAAGTGCCCTCAAGCCCCCGAAGTTCATGCCGAGGTTTTGAACTTTTAGTACAGGTTCCATATCTTATCAGCTCTTGTCGGTATTTTTCACACCCTGAAATGTATATACACGGCGTACATTGGGTATAATCCCGCCTGGGCGAAAGATCATCATCACAACGAGCAGCACACCGAACGCCAGCATCCTGTACTCGGAAAACGCACGCAGGTACTCGGGCATAAGTATCAGCACAAGCGCCCCGGCGATAACTCCGATTATGGATCCCATACCGCCCAACACAACAATACACAGGATGATGATAGACTCCCAGATGGTAAAGCTTGCGGGATTTACAAAGGTAGTCTTTGCCGCAAACATAACCCCAGCCATGCTCGCCCATGTCGCTCCGAGGGAAAATGCCGTCAATTTGGTTTTTGTCTTGTCAATCCCCATGGCCTGACAGGCAACCTCATCCTCCCTGAGCGCGATCCATGCCCTGCCGATCCTTGAGTCCTGCAGACGGTTCACCACAAAAACTGTAAAAAGGCACAGGGCAATCATAATGTAATATATATATATCGTAGATTCGTGAACCGACAGATTTATTCCGAACAGGGAAGGCCTCGGGATATTTGCTATACCGCTGGGTCCGAAGGAAAATTCATTCCAGTTTTCCAGGATGATGCGTATGATTTCACCGAATCCCAATGTCACAATGGCGAGATAGTCGCCGCGGAGTCGGAGGACGGGGAAACCCAGGAGTATGCCGAAGGTAGCCCCCAGAAGCCCTCCTATCGGTAGCGCTATCCAGAAACTGATCCCGAAGTGGTAATTCAACAGGGCATAGGCATAAGCGCCCACCGCGTAAAAGGCGACATATCCCAGATCGAGAAGACCTGCGAGACCTACGACAATGTTAAGGCCCAGACCAAGCATCACGTATATCAACGCCGATACCATGATATTGGTCTGATACAATGAGAAAATGAAAGGGAAAGCGATGGTAAATATTCCGGCGACAACCAGCGCAGGTATATATATCTTTTTCTCTCCCAGGATTCTCTGGACCAGCGGAATCGTGCCCGTTTCTTCTCCGGATTCGGCCTTCTTAAAACCAAGCTCCTTTCGCTTCATAAGATAATTCCAGACAAACGAAAGAAGAAAGCTCCCGATTCCCACCACTAGCATGTTCTTCCAGCGCCATTCCACGATATGTTCCACCGGATTGACGCGGATTACCATGATGGGAAACGTCAAAAACATGAACCATATGGACACCAGAAAGGCTTTTTTTATCTCATCAAATGTAATCAACTTCTCAAACCCTGCAAAAAATAGATTATCACGTTATATTTTGTGCTTCTCAGATCGTCCCAGGATACCAGCGGGCCTGAAGATCAGGATAAGCACAAGGAACAGAAAGGCGAACACATCTTCATAATCACTCGATACATACCCGGTCGCGAAGCTTTCTGTCCAGCCCAGAACAAAACTGCCGAGAACGGCTCCGGGAATACTCCCGATTCCTCCAAGAACCGCGGCAACAAATGCCTTTATTCCCGCTATGAAACCGACATAAAAATTAATCATACCGACATGAGAAGCTATAAGAACTCCTCCTATTGCTGCCGTCGCCGAACCCACGACAAACGTGACGGAAATAACGCGATTTACATTAATACCGACCAGCATTGCCATCGTCTTGTCCTGGGATGTCGCCCGCATCGCCTTTCCGATCCTCGTGAACTTTATCAGGATGGTAAGAAGAACCATAACAACAGCCGTTGTTATGAGGATAACGATCTCCGTCGATCCGATGATGTGCGCGTACGGCTCCATAAACTCAAAATCAGGAATCAGGCTCGGAAAGGGCAGGAAATCGGATGTCTGCGCCAGGAGCACATAATTCTGAAGAAACAATGACATCCCGATGGCGCTGATGAGAGCCGAAAGACGAGGTGCGTTACGGAGCGGTTTATATGCTATCTTTTCAACGGTATAGCCGTAGGCACATGAATATATGACAGCAACTACTCCAGCTATTACAAGTATGGCAATCGTGTTCATACCCATGAGGGTAAGAACAGATATCACAATCAGCGCCGTGAATGCACCGATCATGTAGATCTCACCATGGGCGAAATTTATCAGTTCGATAATACCATATACCATGGTATAGCCAAGGGCAATAAGAGCGTAAATACTCCCGCGGGTAAGTCCGCCTAAAAACAGCTCCAGAAAATAATCCATCTTAGATAAATCCGCTCCCAACCTTGACGGTATCGTAAAAAAACAAACTCACACTATCTTTCATTCCGACCAGTAGTAGGAATCTCGTGTTTTTCCCGATTCGCCGGAATCACATTACAAATATTGCTCACATTCACTCGGAATAACAAACTATTCTGACTTTTTAAGAATGTATTGCCTTAACATCTTCCATCTTACTAAGCAGCAATAAATCAGGGGTCAGGCTTTCGCGCCTGCCCCCTGATAAAGGTTTTAAACTTCTTTCGATTCGTTCTTCTATATTAATTTATCTCGACATACGTGCCGTTTTTCACCTGATATATCGAGAAACCGATGCCTATGGCATCACCCCTGTCATCAAATTTGATTTTTCCAAGAGGTGTTTCGACATATTCGGTCTTCAGGGCCTTTGAAATCGCATTATAGTCGGTCGATCCCGCCTTCTCGATCGCGTTCAACAGGGCCTGCGTCGCAGCATACGCGTTGAGGAAGAATGCGCCCGGGTCGGCACCGTATGCCTTTTTGTGCGCTTCGACAGCGGCAACCGCTAAAGGATTCGAAGAGGTGTCTCTCGGACCGGTGGCATATACGCCTTCCGCATATTTACCGGCAACTTTGATAAAGGTATCATCTTTAACGCCGTCATCAGAGATAAAGATCGTCTTCATCCTTTTTTTGCGCATCTGCATGACAATCTTTGAGGCCTCGGGATGATAACCACCAAATATCACCACATCAGCATTTGACTGTTTTATCTTCTGGACAACGGCTGAATAATCGACGGCACCCGGTGTGACACCTTCGTACAGCACCACTTCAGCTCTGGGGTCCTTTTCAAGAAAACCTTTCGCGAATTCCGCCAAGCCCTTGCCGTAATCGCCCTTGTCATGCAGTACGGCAATTTTTTTTAATTTTAGCACATCAAGAGCGTAATCCACTTCAAGCCGTGCCTGGGCGTCATCCGAGGCAATAGTCCGGTAAAAATTGGGGTAATCGCCGCTCTGTGTCAAGGCCGGGTTCGTCGCGGACGGCGACATACAAATAATGTTCTCGGCTTTATATATGCCGAGAGCGGCCTTGGTGGCGCCACTGCAGATATGTCCCATCACTACATCAACACCCTGAGACAGTAGCTTTGTGGCCGTGTTTGTGGCAACCTCCGGTTTACATACGTCATCTTCCGCGAGGATGACCACTTGCTTGCCGAGGATTCCCCCCTTCGCGTTGATATCCTTGACCACGAGCTCGGCGGCCTTTATGGAAGGTATGCCATAGGACGCAAGGTCACCACTGTGGGCACCGGCAACACCCAGTTTTATCGTATCAGCCGCAAGTCCGACACCTGACATCATGGATACTGCAAATGCAAAGACCATTGCTGCAACAAATACTTTTCCGAAATATTTTTTCATAATTCCAACCTCCTCCTTGTTGTTTTATAATCAAAAACCTTGGAAGCCCTTCTTTATAGTGGGATAAAAAACCCAAGTCAAGCCAAAAACATATTTAAAAAGCACTTTCCTGCTTTTGTGCCCATACCGGCATATTGAAGCTCCCCGCAAGACGTTGCGGGGAATCGCCGATTGTCAAGGAAAGTGTTATTGATTATTCGCTCGCTAACCCCGCCGAAAGCAGCGGAGAAATCCGCTCGCCGTTCAATAAGGCTGACTTCTGGAAAAAATTGCTTTACCTAATAACGGAAGAAGAAATCAAGAAATGGATCGTCGAATCTCTTCTGCGCTTTTTTAAAGCGGTAACCGATAGATGCCACCCCTATACCGAGAAGAATAAGCACGGATGCTACTATAATCGACAAGAGCGGAGGATACACGGCTATAAGGACACCCGCAACAATCAAGATTATTCCTGGAACCATTTCACACTCCTATCCCAGATTTTTTACGGCAGTTTCAATCCTCGTGATACCTTCACGGATGTTTTTCATCGACGTGGCGTAAGAAAGACGTATATGATCATCGCTCCCAAAAGCGACGCCGGGAACCACCGCGACATTTGCACTATCAAGAAGATATTCCGCCAGAGATGCCGAACCTGTTATTATTGTTCCATCATAATTCTTACCATACAGTGAAGACATATCGGGAAAGACATAGAAGCTCCCTTCGGGATTCATGCATTGTATGCCAGCCATACAATTAAAGGCATCAACGATATAATTACGTCTTTTCCTGAATTCTTCAACCATCTCAATGATTATACTCTGATCTCCATTCAGCGCCTCAACCGCGGCCTTCTGGGAGATTGATGCCGGGTTTGATGTATTCTGACTCTGGATCTTTGTCATTGCTGAAATGATATCTCCCGGGCCGGCAGCGTATCCAATTCTCCATCCCGTCATGGCATAAGATTTCGAGACGCCGTTGACGACAATCGAAAGTTTTTTCACATCTTCATTGACCATGGCAATACCAGAAAAGGAAAACCCGTCATATACAATTTTTTCATATATCTCATCCGAGATCACCAGAATGTTCTTTCGGACTATCACTTCCGCAAGCGCCTCCAGTTCCGCAAAGGTATATGTTGATCCGGTTGGATTGGAGGGGCTGTTCAAGACAAGGGCCTTTGTTCTTGTATTGATCACGCGCTCAAGTTGATCGGGCGTTATCTTGAAACCATCCGTTCCCCTTGTCTCAAGGATGGAGGGCACAGCACCGGAAAGCAATACAATATCCGGATAAGAAACCCAGTAAGGTGCCGGAATAATAACCTCATCGCCTTCGTCAAACAGGGCCTGCGCGAGGTTGTAAAGTACATGTTTCGCTCCGCAGGATACCACGATCTCCGACCTCTTATATGCAAGCCCGTTGTCACGCCGGAATTTTTCAATGATGGCGTCCTTAAGTTCATCTATCCCCCCAACAGGGGTATATTTGGTAAATCCGGCCTGTATCGCACTAACAGCCGCTTCCTTGATATGTACCGGAGTATCAAAATCCGGCTCACCGGCACCGAAACTTATAATATCTCTCCCCTCCATCCTCAGAGCGTTTGCCTTTGCGGTTATGGCGAGTGTTGGTGAAGGCTTTATCCTCTCCACTCTTTTTGCAAATTTCATATCATCTTTCCTTGTTTATGCATGTTTCTGCTGTTTTCTCGAATTATTCATTTTCATATCAGGGAATTTCCCCTTAAGTCTCCCTAAAACAATATCAGGGACCATACCCTTTACCGACCCACCTAAGCCGGCAGCTTCTTTCACGATGCTCGAATTGCAATAGAACCACTTGGATCCGGTCATCAGAAACACCGTTTCTATATTCCTCGTTAATCTCCTGTTGATAAGGGCCAATTGAAACTCATACTCGAAATCAGACATGGCTCGAAGTCCCCTTAATATACAGGACGCCTCCGATTTCTTTACATAATCTACAAGAAGACCGGAAAAAGAATCAACCTCAACCCTGGGATTATCTCCAACAACCTCTCTGATCATGGAGACCCTCTCTTCCACGGAAAACAGTGACTTCTTGTTCGGGTTATACCCAACCAGGACAATTATCTTTTTAAATATAACCAGCCCTCTGTCAATGATATCCACATGCCCGTTTGTTATGGGATCGAATGAACCGGGATATACCGCCGATTTCCCCATTTTTTTACCCCTCCATCTCTCTACATTCTTAATTGTAAAAAAGAAAGCACCGTATCCCCATATCGCCTCTGATCAGTCAGGACAAAGTCCTCGCTGTCCGCTACAGTTTCTCTGAAGGAATGTTCCATTACTACGGCACCTTCCTCTGCGATCAGATTACACTTTCCAAGCATACCGAGGGTTTCGGATACCAACCCTCTGTCGTAGGGGGGATCGGCAAATACGATATCAAACTGCTGTCGGCGTCCCGACAAGATGCGAATCCCATTCTCCGCGGGGAGAATTATCACTTCGCATGATTCTTCAAATCCGCACAGCTTCAGATTCTTCTCAAGCACCCTCGCGTGAAGCGTCTCTTTTTCAATAAAAGTGGCCCTCGCACTTCCCCTACTCAGAGCCTCAATACCGACACTGCCCGAACCCGCAAAAATATCCAGGAATAACGCCCCATTCATGGACGGGAGAATATTAAAAATCGATTCCCTGACCCTGTCGGAAGTTACTCTGATCTTATCGCTCTTCGGCACGTATATTTTCCTGCCTCGCGTGCGTCCTCCCGTTATTCTCATCTATCAATCCAGCTATTCTCCTTTTATAAGGATTTCAGCTATCTGCACCGCATTCAAGGCTGCTCCCTTTCGTATGTTGTCGGCTACAATCCACATATTGATCCCATTGGGAATAGACTCATCTTCTCTGATCCTTCCGACAAAGGTATTATCTTTTCCGGCTGCATCACTGGCAAGGGGATATTCTGAAAGACCTGGATTATCTATCACGGTGACTCCTGGAGCCCTTGAAAGTATCTCTCTCACCTCGTCCGGGGTGATTTTTCTCTCTGTTTCAATGTTTACAGATTCCGAGTGGCCGTAAAAAACCGGCACTCTCACTGTTGTAGCGGTAACAGCTATGGAAGAGTCTTTCAGGATCTTCTTGGTCTCATTGACCATCTTCATTTCCTCCTTCGTATAGCCGTTATCCAAGAATACATCGATATGGGGAAGACAGTTGAAGGCTATCCGGTGAGGATACACTTTTATTTCCGGCTCTTTCAGAGCCAGGAGGGCCCTGGTTTGTCCCGCAAGTTCTTCAACGGCATCCTTGCCGGTACCAGAGACTGCCTGATAGGTGGATACTACAATCCGTTTTATACCGACCGCATCATGAATGGGTTTTAACGCCACAACCATCTGTATGGTTGAACAATTCGGATTTGCTATAATTCTCCCCGTACCCAATACGCCGATATCTTCGGGATTTACCTCGGGGACGACCAGAGGAATGTCCGGTTCCATTCTGAAGGCGCTGGTGTTGTCAATCACTATACAACCATCCTTCACCGCTATAGGTGCAAACCGCTCGCTGATGCTTCCCCCGGCGGAGAACAGCCCTATCTCTACTCCCTTGAAAGAGTCTTCGTTCAAGACCTTTACCGGGTATTCCTTCCCCCGAAAGTTCAACTCTTTACCCATCGAGCGTTCCGAAGCAAGGAGGCTCAGTTCTTTTACCGGAAAATTTCTTTTTTCCAGCGTGCTGATCATCTCTGTCCCGACCAATCCCGTTGCACCTACAACTGCTACGTTATATTTTCTCATGTTCATTCCTTTTTTTTAAATTCATTATACAGAGAGCCACAAGTATCCTTGTGGCTCAGAAATACCTCTTGACGGGTTCACTATTCACAGCCCACTGTTTGAGAAAAAGAAGATCAAACAAAAGGTGTTAGGGTTCAATACATGCCGAACCGGTTGATGCGGAGGACGTACCACCTGACAAAAGCTCTTCCAGCAACCCCGAACCGTGAACCAGAGTACCTATACTGTATCTTTACGTTTTATGATAATATTTTTCCGTTTTACCCTGCTTCTGTTTTTTTGCAATCTTACACAACGTCCACACGGGACCGGAAAGACCGTAACCCAGAGCAAGCACAAAGAGCATAATCTGCGGCTCAAGCACAATGACTGTCAGCATAAATATAATCAGGACAAAGGTCATGAAGGGTTTTCTCGAAAAGAAATTCATGTCTTTGAAACTATAGTATTTTATGTTGCTTACCATCAGCAGAGACAAGGCAACGGTGCCCGCCAGAACAGACACATGATTAAACTGTCCTTCCCCACCCAGATAATAGAAGAACAGGACTGACGTAGCAATGACCGTGGCTGCTGCCGGGATGGCCAAGCCGTTAAATACCTTGCTGTCCATAATACCGATCTGCACATTGAACCGTGCAAGCCTGAGAGCTCCGCATACCACAAAGAGAAACGCGGCAAGCCATCCATATCGCCCGAACGATACGAGCGCCCATGAATATGCGAGGATCGCGGGTGCCATGCCAAACGCGACTAGATCGGAGAGAGAATCATACTCGGCTCCGAATTTGCTGGCAGTATTGGTGACTCTGGCGATCTTTCCATCAAGGCCATCCAGGATACAGGATATTATTATGGCAACGGCTGCCCGTGAGAAATCTCCGCCTATGGATGCTATGATCGAATAAAATCCGAAGAACAGACTCGCCGTCGTGAAAAGGTTAGGGAGTATATAAATGCCCTTCTTCATATTGTCACGGTTTATCCTGGAACTTTTCTTCATATCAGATATCCTATTCTGGTTTCCCCGGCCCGTACCCTGTCTCCGACCTTTACGGAGATTGTGGTATCGAGGGGCATAAAAACCTCGAGACGCGAACCGAATTTGATAAGCCCAAAACGCTCACCTTTCTGAATCTGCATACCTTTTTTTGTCCAGCAGACTATCCTTCTCGCCACTATCCCCGCTATCTGCGTGGTACGTATCTGTCCTCCATCTGCCATTTTGATAAGAACCGAATTTCTCTCGTTGAACTCTGATGCCTTGTCAAGATTCGCGGCAAAGAACTTGCCCTTTGAGTAACTGATCTCCTCTATGTTACCTGAACAGGGCGCCCTGTTCACGTGGACATTAAAGACGCTCATAAAGATACTCACCTTTCTAACCTTCTCATTGAGCATCTCTTTTTCTTCCACTTCTTCTATCTTTATAATCCTGCCGTCTGCTGGTGATATTATCGCCTTTCCGTCTTCAGGGGTCACCCTGTGGGGATTACGGAAAAACCACATCACAAAAAGAGTTAAAGCAAGAAAGAGGACACCCGCCCATCTGACTTCGAGAAATACACATAGTATCCCAAGGACTGCGAGGGGTATGATGAAGAGAAACCCGTCAGGGACAATGGGAAACGTTTTATTATTCATAGAAATACCATCGGATGCTAACCACTTCTTTTTACCAGACATACCAATAAGTCCGGTCTATATTAGATAAAAGGTTCTGTGTCAACCTGTTCATAAGAGATACGAGAGGCATAGATCAACCCTTTGTCGCGTAAGAAGCACGAAGATAATCAGGAGCCAAAGTTATTATATCGGATATATCACCGGCATGATACTTTTTTCGGCCTACAAGGCCAACTGCTTGTGCCTGTATATGGTTAAGGTGTGACGGCACAAAAAACGATCTGCCCGGCAAGAGATCCTTGATAACATGACGATACTTCTGCGCTCCATCACCCAGAAACATGATTTCACCTTCCATTGAACCCAGAAATTCATCGGGACGTACAACGCATTCCCTCAACGTCTTCTCATATATCCCTTCTTCAGAGGGAACATAGAGTGCAGTGTATACCTCTCCCCTTCCGGCGTCCAGCACAGGACAGACAGCAACCTTTTTACGTAAAAGATCCGGAACGTTCAGGGCAAGGGCATCCAGCGTACACACGCCGACAACCGGTTTCTGCAGAACAAATGCCAGGCCTTTAACGGTGCTTGCGCCTACCCGTAATCCCGTAAAAGAACCGGGACCCACGGTAAAGGCAAACAGGTCTATTTGTTCTGCCTTGATCCCCGCGGAGATGAGCAACCTCTCAATAGCCGGAAGGAGTGTTTCCGCATGATTTCTTCCCGTACTCATAAAGAACTCGGCCAGGACATGGTCATCCTCAAGTAACGCAACGCTCGTCGTCCTGGCAGAGGTATCCGCAGACAGTGTAATCATATCTAATTATTCAGTATTCTAATTATATCGTTATAGAAGACAAATATCATCAGGAGTATCAGGAGAAAAAATCCAACCTGCTGGGATATCTCCCTCCACTTCATGTTGACCTCTCTACCGGTAACGGCTTCTATCAGGAAGAAACAAAGGTGTCCACCGTCAAGTACTGGCACCGGCAACAGATTCAGCAGCCCCAGGTTCACGCTCAACACCGCAATAAGAAATATAAAGGGCAAGAAGCCTTTACGTACCTGTGAGCCCGCCATCTGGGCAATCAATATAGGTCCGCCCAGTTCCTTCGGAGAAACAACTCCCTGTACTATCTTGACAACACCGAGACAGGTAAGCTTTGTCCACCCCCATGTCTGTTCAATCCCGGAAAATAGTGCACCCACCGGGCCTTGCCTTTCCATAAAAGTTTCATCGGATATACCTACACCTATACGATAGGTATCGATCTCTTCTCCAAAGATATTTTTAGATTTTACACGTTCAGGTGTCACGGATATATCGAGGAATTTGTTGCCCCGGTCTACGCTTATCCTGAGTTCGTCACCGTTGCTTCCGCTCACGGCATCCGCCAGTTCCGACCAGCGTGAAATCTCGCTGTCATTTATTGCTATAATGACATCCCCACTCTGCATGCCCGCCTCAAACGCAGCGCTTCCTTCCTGTACGTTCCCAATCCTGGACGTGGAAACGGGAACTCCGACGGCGTACACCACGGCAAAAGCAACAATGGCAAAGAGGAAATTGAAGAGAGGGCCCGCCGCCACTATCGATATCTTCTTCAGAACGGTCTGTTTGTGGAAGGACCGCTTTTCATCATCCGGTGACAGTTCCTCCTCGTCTTCGGACTCGCCCAGCATCTTCACATACCCTCCAAGCGGTATTGCGGATAGCACATATTCTGTTTCCCCTATTTTTTTACCAAACAACCTGGGGCCGAAACCGAGCGAAAATTTCAGCACACCCACACCGGACCACTTTGCAACAAGAAAGTGACCCAGTTCATGCACAAAAATCAATACCCCCAGCAGGATTATCACCGATATAATATTTATACCAATCAAGATATCTTCCTTTTCTCAACGATCTCTCCGGCCTTTATCCGTCCCCAGCCGTCGGCCTCCAGAACATCTTTAATACTCCCGATTTCCCTCGTTTGATGTGAATCAAGAACCTCTTTTATAACGAGAGGAATATCCCCAAACCCTATTTTATCTTCGATAAAGGCCGCCACGGCCACCTCATTCGATGCATTCAGAACCGCCGGTGCGGATCCTCCCTTCCCGGCAGCCTCATATGCAAGCTTCAGCGCTGGAAATTTAGCACAGTCAGGGGACATAAACTCCAGCGTTCCGACACGGCACAGATCCAGGGTGTCCACCGCACCCTGCAATCTTTCCGGATATGAAAGTGCGTACGATATGGGCCCTCTCATATCGGGCACCCCCATCTGGGCTATAACGGAACCATCAACATATTCCACCATTGAATGCACGATGCTCTGCGGGTGAATACAGACATCTATGCTACCCACATCCATACCAAACAGCCATCCGGCCTCTATGACCTCGAGAGCTTTGTTCATCATGGATGCTGAGTCTATGGTAATCTTCCGGCCCATTTCCCAGTTTGGATGCCTGAGTGCGTCTTCCAGTTTTATATACGCGAATTGCTTCGGAGGAAGGTGTAAGAAGGGTCCCCCCGAGGCCGTCAGTATGAGCCTCTTCACTTCTTTCCTGTTGTGCCCTGCCAGACACTGAAAGATGGCGTTGTGCTCACTGTCGACAGGAATAATATTCACTCCGTGCGACGCCGCTCTCTCTACAACCAGTTCCCCCGCCATAACCATTGTTTCCTTGTTGGCAAGCGCAATGTCTTTTCCAGCATCAATGGCCGCTATCGTCGGAGAAAGCCCCGCCGCTCCTGCTATGGCCGATACGACCATCTCCACCTTTTTCCACGACGCAACTTCCCTGTATCCGCCTTCGCCTGACAGTATCTTAACCGTAGCAGAATGTCCGAGCATTTCGTTCAACTGATGGGCATGTTCGTCATCAATGACGGAGACTATGCCCGGCCCGAATGTGTCTATCTGTCTCTTGAGAAGCGGAAGATTTCTACCTGCGGCAAGGGCAACTACCTTGAACCTAGTGGGGTTTCGGGCTATGACGTCCAGAGTGTTTACCCCTATAGAACCTGTTGATCCCAGAATGGATATAATTTTCATCTGATCACTAAGACACTGTAATAATACACAAGAGGAATCATGAAGCTCAGGGAATCCACGCGGTCAAGTATCCCTCCATGACCCGGAAGGATAGAACCCGAGTCTTTAACCATGGAAATCCTCTTGAGGGATGATTCGCAAAGATCTCCCAACTGGCCGACAATACTTACCAGGAAACCGAGCATTATCGAATGAATAACGGGAAGATCATGGAAAAACAGAATCTTAAACAACAAGCATCCGAGCAGGGTGCCGACAATGGAGCCTATTGCGCCCTCTACCGTCTTTCCCGCACTGACCGCGGGCATCAGTTTGGTCTTCCCCATGGATCTTCCGGCATAAAAAGCAGAGCTGTCGCCCACGAAGGCGGCAAAGATAACAAAAAAGACCCAGGTAGTCCCATTATCAGAAGACCTGAGAGGAATTATATACGATATCAGAAGGGGTATATACATAAAGCCGAACACAACCCTCGTAAGTGCCGCAAGATCGGCCAGACCGTTTTTCATCCTCATGAGAAAAAGCAGAAAAACTATGATGAAGGAAAATGTAACCGTGGCACACATCAACTGGACACCACCGAAATATGCCGACAGGGGTATCAAAAAGGCTATGGCCAACCCCTCGGTTTTTTCCCAATAGTATTTCCCCTTAAAGACCATCGAATTATACTCATAAACACCCCCCACTATGAACAAGGTTATAACTATGGAAAAGAGCAGGGAGGAACCGTACAGGATAACTACAAAAAGTAAGGGTACGGCTATAATTCCTGTAATCCATCTTTTTGCATGTGAATTCATAACACTAATCCTTCGATAATTGGTCGCTAATCAATCCGAAGCGCCGTTCTCTTTGCTGATAATCCATTATGGCATCTATTAAATCATCCCTTGAGAATTCCGGCCATAAAATGTCTGTAAAATAAAGTTCCGTATAGCTCAATTGCCATAAGAGGAAATTACTCAGTCGGCACTCTCCACCCGTCCTTATCAGCAGATCCGGATCAGGCATGTCCGCTGTGTAAAGATACCGTGAAAAAAAATCTTTCGTGATCGTGTTTTCATCGATATCTCTTGATTTGCTGTCCTTGAGAACTCTTTTGACCGCGCTGATAATCTCGTCTCTGCCACCATAACTCAAGGCAAGATTCAAGACCATCCCCCTGTTCTCCGATGTTTCCTCAATCACACTGAGAAGCGCATCCCTGACCGTTTTTGGCAGTTTGTCGGTATCCCCTATCGTAATCAGCCTTATTCCAGTGTCTTTCATCTCTTGGAGTTCCTTCATGAGATATTCTTCAAGAAGTATGTTCAATGCCCTTACTTCATCTTCAGGGCGCTGCCAGTTTTCAACCGAAAATGCGAAGAGAGTGAGATATTGTACACCCAGTTTACGACAGGTCTCCACCACAGTCCGGACCGCATCGGCACCTTTCTTGTGCCCCATTACCCTTTTTAACATGTTCTTCCTTGCCCACCTGCCGTTACCATCCATAATAACGGCTATATGGCGCGGAAGCTTTTCCTTGATAATCCGGTGCATATACATTTTCCAATCTTCAAGTCAAGTACCACAGCACCCTGGCATTTTCAATAGGTAACTTAAAAACAAGGCCCCTGCTTTGCGCACAAAAAAGGGGCCCGCAGGCCCCTGTCATTCATTACTGACACCCCTATATCTCCATAATTTCCGCTTCTTTTGCTCCGAGGATATCGTCTGCCTTTTTGATGTAATCATCGGTTATCTTCTGCACTTTGTCCTGATAATCATGCATATTATCCTCTGATATATCACCATCGGTTTTCAGTTTTTTGAAATCATTGTTGGCATCTCTCCTCGTGTTTCGGAGTCTGACCTTGTACTCTTCGGTCATCTTCTTTACTACCTTTACAAGTTCTTTTCTTCTTTCCTCGGTGAGAGGAGGAATATTGATCCTGATCACCTTGCCGTCATTGTTGGGAACCAGCCCCAGTTCAGATTTCTGTATAGCCTTTCCAATGGCATCTATCGCCCCCTTATCCCATGGAGAGATAAGAATAAGCTGGCTTTCCGGAGTGGAAAGTGTGGCGACCTGGTTGAGGGGCGTCATGACGTCGTAATAATCCACCTTAATTCCGTCAAGAAGTGCCACTGATGCCCTGCCGGTACGCACCTTATTAAACGATTTCTCGAGAGACTGTATATGTTGCGCCATGGTCTCGTGTAAACCTTCAAAGATCAGATCTGTCATTTTTCACCCCCGACAACGGTGCCTATGGCCTTTCCACAAACAACACCCCTGATATTTCCCTTCTTTTCAAGGTTAAACACAACAAGGGGAAGGTTGTTGTCCCTGCACATGGAGACTGCCGTTGAATCCATTACCTTAAGATCCCTGGTTAATATTTCGGTATAACTTATTTTACCGAATATTATGGCATCATTATTTCTCACAGGATCTCTGTCATAGATTCCATCCACTTTGGTAGCTTTGAGTATGGCATCCGCCTGGATTTCCATAGCCCTCAGAGAAGCAGCTGTGTCTGTGGTCAAATAAGGACTTCCCGTACCACAGGCGAAGATGACCACCCTTCCCTTTTCCAGATGCCGGGTCGCCCT
>JAFGQD010000190.1 GCA_016935875.1 Deltaproteobacteria bacterium | reverse complement strand
ATTCCAGGTCCGAATCAGGTGCAGATGATTCTGATACGAACCTGTCACTTTTGTAGTGCTTCCCGCAAGAGAGATGATGATTGTAAAACAGGTGTAACCGTGACGTTTCATTCAGAAGACGCACACGCGAGCCTTTTACTAAATCCTTTTCATCTCTGAAATAAATCTTGACACTGATATCATTAATATATCACCATAGAAAAGAGTGAATTACCCCGCCCACAGGGTGAGAAACTGAAGGAGGGGGATTGCATCCCCCTTCCCCCCGCTCCGCATTCATCCCCGTCCACAGGACGGGGTATTCTGCGGGAGGATTTCACAAAAGGACCCCAAGGTTTATCAAACGAAACAAGTACCCTTAGGTACTGAGAGACGGACACTATGCCATCTCAAAAAATGACAGGCTTGCCGGGTAACGTAATTTGAAAACCATTATGCGTATGCGGTTCTTCATGCAGAATTTCCGGATATACGTCGGCTGATTTAAACTTTAGACGATCTTTCAGGAGGAGTACAATATGTATGCGGTAATCATGGCGG
Source organism: Deltaproteobacteria bacterium (assembly GCA_016935875.1). GTDB lineage: Bacteria > Desulfobacterota > Syntrophia > Syntrophales > UBA2210 > UBA2210. Next base: position 3,795 of record JAFGQD010000190.1, on the reverse strand, counting down.
GAGGAAAGGGAACCAGGTTCTGGCCCCTGAGCAGAGAAAAGAAACCGAAGCACCTGCTGAATATTACGGGTAAGAAAACCATCATACAATATACGGTGGACCGGGTGACTCCCCTCGTGGAAAAGGACAATATCCTGATTGTTACCGGCGCAAGCCATTGCGATGAGATCAGGGAACAACTTCCCGAACTTCCGGCCGAAAACATACTGATCGAACCGGTCGGCAGAAACACCGCGCCATGCATCGGCCTCGCCGCTATACACATACGGAAGAGAGATCCCGATGCCGTCATGTTTGTTCTTCCCTCCGACCATCTCATTACAAACGCGGAAGGTTTTCTCGCCTCGCTCACTACTGCGCGCGAAATGGCGAAGAGGGAACCTTGCCTCGTCACCATAGGCATAAAACCCAGGTGGCCGGAAACAGGATACGGATACATGGAGAGAGGCACGGTGGCTGACACCATAGGTGAAACGAAGATATACGCGGTTCGGTCATTTCGTGAGAAACCGGACCAGGCAACCGCGGAGGCATTTTTCAGAGATGGAGGGTTTTTCTGGAACAGCGGAATGTTCATATGGAAGGCATCCACCATATTGGACAATATAAAAAAGCTGATACCCGACCTGTACGAGGGACTTCTGACGATAGAAGACTCCATCGGCACAAAGCATGAGGAAGAGATTCTTTCTGAAGTCTACCGGAACATCAAACCGGTTTCCATAGATTATGGCGTAATGGAGAAGGCACCCGGTGTATGCATGGTAGAGGGGGATTTCGGGTGGAATGACATAGGAAGCTGGGACGCGCTGTGGGATGTCATGGACAAAGATGATAAGGGCAACGCGACGAGGGGGAATATCATACGCTTTGACACCTCAAACTCTCTCGTATACAGTCCTCAAAAAATGGTGGCGCTGATCGGGGTGGAAGATCTTATAGTAGTGGAGACAGAGGATTCGCTCCTCATCTGCAGGAGGGGGTCTTCACAGGATGTCAAAAAGGTTGTGAAACACCTCGAAGAAAAAGGGATGAAAGAATATCTATGAACATAGATACGATAATCGGGTTTATGGCGGCTTTTATATGCGCGATAGCCATGACACCCCAGGTTGTCAAAATATACCGCACGAAAAAGACATCCGACCTGTCACTGGGCGCGTTCGGGACGCTGGCAACCGGCCTTTTCCTGTGGCTTGTCTACGGCCTGCTGATACATTCGATCCCGGTAATAACTGGAAATGGCATAGGATTCGGCATTACGCTGTACATCATAATTATGAAAATAAGACACGGATAACAAATTCTTTATGATATGGGTGAGTTACCCAACGAAAAGATGGGAGAATAGATTTACAGTCCATCAGCTCTCAAATCTGATTTTTCCCGTATCTTTCAAGTTGTAGCCGGGGAGATTTTTGGACAGGCTGTTTATCCTGACCGGGTCAATGTACTCCATGAATCCCTTTACAACGCTCGTTGACCACAGTTCTGCGGGAATAACAAGGTCAAACATCTCCTCCTTGAGCGGCAGAAAATCAAGCCCCAGTGGATAGGTGACATACTCTATACCTAATCCCACATCCGCTTCACCGAAAAAGACTTTGAGGGCCACATCCATATGGCTGTCGACTTCTTCATCAAAACCGGTGATATCCCTCTTGTTCAAATTCTTCTCTCTCAAAAAATACTCCAGAAGGACACGTGTGCCTGACCCTTCATACCTGTTGACGAATCTCGCCCCCTTTTCTATAATATCTTCCAGTCCCCGCAGTCCCATGGGATTACCTTTTTTCACGATTAAACCCTGTTTCCTGCGCCACAGATTAATCACAACATACCTCTGCCCCGACAGAGCTCTATCAAGAAAGGGAAGATTATATTCTCCTGTCTCCATGTCCAGAAGATGTGTACAGCATACCTGACCTTTTTTCAGAGAGAGGGCACGCACACCTCTGGAACTGCCTATTGATGAGTAGAAGGCCACAGACTCCGGAAAGTTCTCCTGGGAATAGAGAAGCACAAGCCTCTCCATAAGGACATCATTACTGCCCACAATCAGTATATCTCTTTCCCTCTGGACATTTTCATCTATCCATCTCGTTATATGTTTTTCCGGAAAGAGCCACTTACCGGCAATCCGCACATGGGGAATATTTCCATCCTTTACAAGTTGATATACCTTCTTCTCGTTCAGTCTCAGAAGCGCTGCCAACTCTTTTGTCGTCAGTAATTCATTCATAATGTTGAAAAAGTACCACGCAAAACAAGGAAAATCAATGAGAATTAAACAATAACTATTAATACTTAAATCTTACCATTACTCTTTTATATTGATACATAATTACAGATATGGTAAGTGTTTCTCTTTGGATATGAATCGAACGGATGAAAGGAGCTTATCATGAAAAGAAGGTATTTTTTAAGGTCTAACGTTATTTTCTTGTTGTGTGCGACAGTTGTGTTTTTCTCGACAGTTGCGCTTGCTGGACCTTCCGGCAAGTTAACCATGTTTCACGCGGGCAGTCTTTCCGTCCCCTTCGAAGCTATGGAAAAGGCATTTGAAGCCAAATATCCCGGTGTCGATCTTCAGCGTGAGCCTGCCGGAAGCCAGAAGTGCGCGAGAAAGATTACGGATTTGGGCAAACCCTGCGACATCATGGCATCGGCGGATTACAAGGTGATAGACAAACTGCTCATACCCGGTTATGCGGACTGTAATATCCGCTTCGCTACCAATCAACTCGTCCTCTGTTACACCGACAAAAGCGCTTATGCCGATACAGTAAACGCGGACAACTGGTATGAGATTCTCCAGAAGAAGGGTGTCGTGTGGGGGCATTCCGATCCGAATCTCGATCCCTGCGGCTATCGTTCTCTCATGGTCATGCAACTCGCGGAAAAGGCGCTGAACAAACCCGGTCTTTACGATAAACTGATCGCAAACCGCCCCGAGGAAAATGTCCGCCCCAAATCGGTGGAGTTGATATCTCTGCTTCAGACTGGAAATATGGACTATGCTTGGGAATATCTCTCTGTCGCCGTTCAGCATGGCCTGAAATATATTATTCTTCCGGATGAAATGAATCTTGGAAATTACAAGTACGATTCTACATATGAACAAGCCTTTGTAGAGGTTACCGGTACGAAACCGGGAACGACAATGATCATCAAGGGGATCTCATGTACGTATGGCGTAACCCTGATCAAAAACGCACCCAACAGAGAAGCGGCCATAGCTTTTCTGGAATACATGCTTGATCCAAAAGGCGGCCTTCAGATATTGAAGGACATGGGACAGCCTCCCTTTGTACCCTGCAGGGTGCCCACAGTGGAAATGAAAAAATCTCTCCCGGCCGAACTGCAAAAGCTGGTTGAGGTCAAAAACTAAGTGACAAAGAGAGAACCATTTTTCTGGGTTACCGTTTCCTGCGGCATCGTAATTATGGCGTTCATCCTCCTTCCGCTGATCGAGATGATGACGGCGCCATCTTTTGCGATGCTGAAGGAAACTATCAGAGATAAGGATGTTGTAAGATCTATCTGGCTGAGCATTTACACGGCCGGACTGGCGGCACTGATTTCTTTTGTTTTCGGGACACCGCTTGCATATGTGCTGGCTCGGAGTGATTTCAGGGGTAAAAAGCTGATAGAGAGCATAATCGACCTGCCCATAGTCATCCCTCACCCTGTTGTGGGTATCGCCCTGCTCAGCGTTGCCGGGAAAAACCACTGGTTAGGCGAACTGCTCAATCAGGTCGGCATACGCATCATGGGAAGCGTAACCGGCATCGT
>JAFGQD010000035.1 GCA_016935875.1 Deltaproteobacteria bacterium | reverse complement strand
TGAGCTCCCGATATCGGCGGAAACGTTCCAAGCAGAAATTTAAGACGGTGGTGATAATAACAGATGTTCGGGATAACTCCGATAAACCACCCGTTGTCTTTGATGTTCTCCCGCACCTGTTCGACAAATCGTACGGGGTCCCCGAGGTGATGAATAATCCTGCTGGCAATGATAAGATCCATTTTTTCGGGATAGGGGGGGAGACCTTCATTGAGATTCCATATCAGTATGTTGTCTGTGTCGAAATCGTACAGTTCGAACGCTTTTTTCGATATTTCTATACCGTACGCGTCATACCGATCCGCAAGCTTTTTCAGGACATGTCCGGGGCCTACCCCACAGTCAAGGATGCGTGCTTTTTCTGTTCCAAGAAGACCGACTGCCGTTTCAATAATCTTCCGATGGACATCGGTAAATCGATAATGTCCTTTATCCACCCGATCTTCCCAGTATCTGTCATAATCCGAACCTATACTCGTCATTCCGCTCCTTTCAGATTCCCTAACACCCAGTCGAATATCTTTCCCATCTGTTTTTTATACGTATAATCGGTCAGCACCCGTCTCTGACCTGCCAGAGCTATGCGCATTCTCTCCTCTTCATTGTTCAGATAATAGTGGATCTTTTCTACCATCTCGTCATCCGTATCAAACACATCCATTTCTCTGCCAATATCATAAATGCTTTCGATGCCGGAAGTTCTTCTACAGAGATAGAAACCTCCGCACCCCATGACCGCAAAGCTCCTGTTGCTTAAATATTTTCCCCTGAAGGGTGTATCCGCATCCTGGCCGACAAATATCCTGGTATGTCTGATCACGTCCGCAAAATCCTTCATGTACACCTCTCTCCCCGCCCATGAACGGTGTACACCCCCGCAAAAATAGCGAATATTCCTCATCTGTCTGGCAAGCCGCGGACCCCACCACTTAATATCTATCCCTTCCTTTCTGAGTCTTGCGACTAATTCGGAACGCCTCGTATAGATTGGTTTTCCCATGGAGCCAATCATTGCAATATCCGCATAGTACTCCGAAGGAGTGCTCAAGTCCGATACATCCCTTACACCATAAAACTCCGGGGAAAATCCCTGATGTATCCAGGTAACATTTTTTACCCCCTTTTCCGCAAGTGAAAACATATTGTGATCCGCATTCATAACCACAAAATCAAATGCCTTGGCCAATGGAATCATCCAGTCTTCCAAAGAGAGCATGGTAAACCAAAGAATCGTTATGCATCCGGATTTACTTATATTTCTGACAAAATCAGGTGAGAATTTCTCTCCCTTCAGTGTAAAAAGGAAGTCCGGTTTTTCGGACGCCACTATTCTCGAAATATCTTTTTCATAATTGCTGTTTGTTCTGTAATCGTATCCGATAACTTTATATCCGAGTTGTTCTATTCCCGCAATCATGTATCTGCCGGAATTCAGAGGCTCGTCTACAGGGCCGCAGAACAGGACTGTTCCGGATTGTCTGTTATTACTGTTCATAATACGTGGGTTGTCTTTCTGTTATCCGGCTTCAGGCATGAAAACAGTCTCCTGATCGCCCATATACAATGCCATCGATATATGCCATCGGAATGATTAACGAGGGTCATGACACGAGGGCATTCGAATGGTTCCTCCAGAGGGATCACCTCTTTGGCCTTTTGCACAAGAAATTTCTCGGGGGCCTTTCTTTCTCTTCTTTTCAATCTGTTCACCCGTTCGTTCTCGCCAAGTTTCAAGATAACGTATATGTCCGCAAACTCGAGGAAACGGCTCGGTATCCAGTTTGAAAAAAAGGTAACCTTTGCACCGGTAGAATCCAGGAAGCTCCGGGATGATCTTTTATCAATCTGAATCTTTTCCCATTGTAATCGCCAGAATCTGGTTGAATAGATCGTATTGTCATCGATGACCTGTATATCTTTCCGGCGGATGTTGCCGAAACCCAGTCTTACAAAGCGCTTCACCAGGCATGTCTTCCCCGCTCCGGGGAGACCGGCTATGGCGACCACGACTCTCTTCTTGTGCGCAAGGATAGTTCGTATCTCCTGAAATAGCTTTTCCAGCCCTTCGGGTCCCTTATGTGTGCCGATATCTGTCATACACTCTTTTCACCCGACGTTATGACTCTTCCGGACAGGATAGATTTCATCCTCGGTTCCAGGACCGCTGTCACCTCTTCAACAGAAAGCTCATCCAGGCACCTGCTCCTGCCGGTTCCATCACACCCTTTCTTTCCACACGGCACACAGGGCCAGTCTTTCTGTATCACTTCGTGGCCTTCACCCCACGGCCCCCACCGAAACCGCCGCGATGGTCCGAATATCGCCACGACAGGCGTCCCGACCGCCGAGGCGACATGCATCGGGCCGGAATCGATCCCCACAAACAGCAGTGCTCGGGAAGACACGGCGGCCAGATGCTTCAGGGATAATCGCCCTCCGAGATTGATGGGAGAGCTTTTTGCAGTCACGGCTACCCGGTCAACCAACGACCGCTCCATCTCGTCACTTCCGCCGATGAGGACAGTCCTGACTCCCCACTGTTCACTCATATAATCACATATTTTCGCGTAGCTATCAACATGCCACGATTTATGCCTGTCCCGGGAAAATGGGTGCAAGACAATAAACTGATCATCCGAAAAAATCCCTTCCTCCTCCAGAATTCGTCCGCACATATCTTCTTCGGACTGATCCCAGTAGAGAGCGAGATCTTTTCCGGGCACATTCAACGCAAGCTTTTCGATCATCTCCAGATGATAATCAACGATATGCTGTGTCCCCGAGGGTGTCACGAGATCGGTAAACAGCAACTGGCGATCCACTCTTTTACCCTTTCTCGATTTGAATCCCAACCGCTTCTCGGCACCCGTCACAAAGCTGTAGAAGGCCCCCCTGTCATTCTTGCTCAGTTCCAGGACAAGATCAAAGCGTTGTTTTCTCAACCCATACATCAGTTCAAGCTGCCGTCTGAAACTGTGTACCGGGTGTGATGATCGCTGCAGTGTGAACACCCGGTTGACGGATGGATTATGCTCAAGGACAGGGCCGGCTTCCTCGTTTACAAGGGCTGCGATAAACGCATCCGGATAATTGTAACGCAGGGCCTCAAATACCGGTATGGTCAGTATTACGTCACCAATATGGCGCAGCTTGATGACGAGAATATTATCTATCGTGTCATGCATTCTGTCTGTTTTTCCACATAAGATCCTCATAGACCTTTGACAACTTTTCCATATGCTGTTTCCATGAGAATTTTTTAAGCAGCTCCGAGTTGAATTCCCGAAGCGATGCACGGCTCAATCCCAATCCTTCTTGAATCTTCCTCGCTATTTCATGGGCATCGACAGGATTTTTTACTATGAATCCGTTTTCGCCCTCTGTTACTGCCTCCGACGCCCCATTGATCATGGACGTAACGACCGGAAGACCCGCCGCCATGGCTTCGAGACAGACATTGCTGAAGGGCTCATAGATCGTTGGAAAGATAAACAGGTCACTTGCATTGTAATACCGTTCGGTATCAACCACCGGCCCGGTAAAATGCACCCTATTCTTAATACCCAACGCTTCGGCTAATTTTCTGTAGGATCGCACACGGTCTTTCCCTACCACTATCAGCCGCATTGTTGAATCCAGTTCGGACAGGGCTTGCATCGTCGCGCGAAGCCCCTTTCTCCGAAATCCCGATCCTACGAATAGAAGGACTCTGTCGGTCGATGGAATGGCAAGAGATTTTCTTATCTGTGTTCTGGCTTCATCGGAATCATTCAATATATAGCGATCCTGATCAACGGCATTGTATATAACCGTGATTCTTTCTGAGGGAACGCCGTAGTGATGCACGATCTCTCGTTTTCCCCGATCGGAATTAGCAATGATCATCCTGTAGTTGCCATCCTTGAAGATCCGCCTCTCTATAGCGAGCAGCACGATGTGCAGGGGATTGAGTCGAATCGAAATTCTTTTGTACCATGGATCGATCTGCCTTCTCTGCAAAAGCCATTCTCTGTGACATCCGTCGCCGGCTCGGTAGACATCCTGGTAGAGTGTGCGCTCGAAGCTGTGTATGATGTCAAACTGTTCTTGTTTCAGCAGACGGCGTACATTGATGGCAAAGCTTATCACCTTAAGAACGGAAAGGCCTCTGATAACCGGCACCTTGTGTACATGAAACCGTGAAGCTTCAGAGTGTTTCATGCCACGGGAATTCCATTCATGTGCGAAAATATGCACCTCATGTCCCGACATTAACAGATGTTCGGCAAGATTGGCAAGATACCGCTCCGCACCACCGAAATCGGTATATTTCTCCCTGACAAGCGCAATCTTCATGATTTATTGTCCTGCAAATCGCGGAGCTTGACGTATTTCGAAAAGGTATAAAAGGAATAGAAGACGGACAGGATGAAACCATAATAACCTTCCAGAAATCCAAAGCGCATAATGTACATATTAAGAAAGGTATAGAGAGGACGGAACATGATATGATGCATACCGTATCTTTTGTTCTCTTTCAATAGTTCCTGTGCCGCCAGTGTCGAATAACGATCAAGACGCCCCATGAAGTCCCCGATTGTTTTATAGGTATGGTGCTCCATGGGATTTTCGAGATATCCCGCAGAACCGTCAAGATCCACACTCTCATGCACCTCCCTCACACCGAACGATCCCTTTTCTCTCCTGAAAAGTCTCAGATTATAATCCGGATACCATCCGCAATGTTTTATCCACCTGCCGAGGAAAAAGTTCTTTCTTTTTATACAATATCCATCTTTACGTCCCGGTCCGGACAGAATCGCCCCTATCTCTCTTTTCAGTTCGGGTGTAACACGCTCATCCGCATCCAGACTCAGGACCCATGTTTTTGTCGCCTTTTCAAGAGCGCTGTTTTTCTGACGTGAAAATCCCTTCCACGGCTCGGTATGGAAAACAACATCATACCGCCTGCATAGGGCCTCGGTGTTGTCCGTGCTCTCGGAATCAACCACTATCACCTCGCCCGCCCACTTCACACTTTCGAGGCAATCCCCTATATTATCCTCCTCGTTGCGGGTGATAATGACGACCGAAACATCTTCAAAGGCTTTTTTCTGATTCACAACACATCCTTGGTAGATCTATCTCAGCATTACCGGTATATCCGGCAAAAATATCGGAAAGAAGATTGAAGCTTCCCTGAAAAGTCTAGACTTTGTGTGCGTGCCCCCTTAACAAAAGAATGATCCTTTCGCTTGAGAGATGAAGGGGCTTTGATAAGGATTGCCCCGGCAACAACCGTTAATCTATGGAGATTGCCTCATCTATGAGCAGTATGGGGATCTCATCCTTGATTTCATACAGCAACTTGCATTCATCGCATATCAGTCCGTTTTCTTCTTCGTTTAAGTGAATCTCTCCCTTGCATTTCGGACATGCCAGGATATCCAACAGTTCCTTATGTATCCCCATTGTCTGTTCCTTTCCATCTAAACCCCAGTATAGGGGGCTTTTATATCACTCTACGGATTGTATGTAAAACGGTCGATACCAATGAACTCTTTGTGAACTCAATCGAATGTATCCCCTTTGTTCCCTAACTGTTCTTGTATTGCCCCGAATACATTCTCAACGGATATTTCTTTCATACACCTCTTCGTCTCACATCGCTTCAAGAGACAGGGACTGCACGGCAGATTTCCGCGAACAACCGTATGGCCCTCACCGTATGGTCCTGTTCGCGCGGGATCCGTGGGTCCGAACAGGGCCACTGTTGGGGTCCCCACAGCCGCCGATATATGCATGGGACCCGAGTCAGTTGTGACGACAAGAGCCGATACTGCATACAGATACGCCAGGTCCCTGAGGGTGGTCCTGCCTGCAAGATTTACGGAAGGGGATCTCATAAGCGATCGGATACGTTCCACCGCTTCCCGGTCAGTCCCGCCTGTAAAGACAACCTTCAGATTCAATTCTCCCGTGATCCTGTCGCACAACCGGGCGAATTTGCCGTCCTCCCACAGCTTTGTATCCCAAAACGCTACAGGATTCACCGAGATAAATGGGCTTCCTACAGCGATCCCATTCTCTCTCAGAAGGGTTTCTACCCTGCTTCGATTGTCCTCTTCAATGCGGATAAAGAACTCCGGCCTTCCGATATCCGCTCCAAGGTGACGTGGAAGATCCAGATAACGATCCACGGCATGACTGTCCATATCCTCATAAATCTTTTCATTCAGAAAAAGGCCGGTCAGTTCCTGCATGCTGTCATATCCAACCTTCCGCCTGCCTCCACTCAGCAAAACGATGATCGAACTCTTCAGCAAACCGTGGAAATCGACAACAAGATCATATCTTCTGTCTCTGAGGGTAGCGATGAAGAATGCCATCTCATCAATAGTTATTCTTACATCGTGTAGTCTCTTGAGATTTTTCCACCAGTTTTTTCTGCGGGAGATAATAACCCTGTCGAGACAGGGATGCCCCGCTATGATATCAGAAGAATCTTCCTCTATCACCCATGTGATATGGGCGCCGGGATACAGTTTTCTGAGCGCCGCGAGTGAAGGAAGCGTATGTATCACATCGCCTATGGCGCTCAGTTTTACGATAAGGATGTTCACCTTTTCCGGTCCTCCATTATCCATTCCGCCGCAGCGAGGATATCCTTCGCGATATGGGCTGGGTGTATATCAGAGATCTTTACGTTCTTCCCATAACCTGTCCTGACGAGTATTCCTCTGACCCCGACATTGTTCGCAAGTTCTATATCCTTTGCCATATCCCCCACCACATAGGAGGCGGGCAGGTCAATACCTAATTCTTCAGATGCCTTCATCAGCATTCCCGGAGCCGGTTTCCTGCAGTCGCATGATATCCGGTATGTGCCGATCCCCTCAGTCGGATGATGGGGGCAATAGTAAAAACGGTCTATGGAGGCTCCTTCTTTCATAAAAGCTTTCTGTATCTGATCATGAACCGTTTGTACGAATTTCTCCTCAAAAAAGCCTCTCGCCACACCCGACTGGTTTGTGACGACCACCACCATCATCCCCGCTTCATTTATCATCCGCACGGCCTCAAATGCCGCGGGGAATATTCTCAGTTGTTCCAGACTGTCAAGGTAACCAACCTCTTCGTTGATTGTTCCGTCCCTGTCAAGAAATACCGCGCTGGTATGCTTTTTCATTGTTACATTCCCCCGGCATTGAATCTCCCCGCAACAAGTTGAAGTGAATCTCCGATTGTTTAGTAAGTAAGAAATGATTTTCTGTGTTTTTCTGGCAGAAAATAATTTCGTTAACGCACTTATCCCTTTTATCGGGGGTAAGGAAATTGTTTGTTTTTTATTCGCTCGCTAACCCCGCCGAAAGCAGCGGGGACCGCGCTCGCTGTTCAATTCAGTGTGATTCACGGCCGCTTTTTAACAATATCCTCGCGGCATCACAGACATCATCCACCCCGATCAGATCCATGCACCTGAAATCGGTGGGGCATGACTCTTTGAGACAGGGACTGCAGGAGACATCCTTGTGGATGACAATGCTTCTCTCGCCCGCCGGAGATGTCGTTGCGGGATTCGTCGATCCGAATATGGCAATGAGAGGAATGTTCAAGGCACCAGCAAGATGCATCAACCCTGAGTCGTTGGATATAAAGAGATCGCACTCTTGTATCAGTCCTATCACCTCGCTGAGCTTTGTCTCGCCGGCCAGATTGATCATCAGGTTTTTCGAGTTTTTTTGAAGCAGGTCTGTTCTCTCTCTGTCTCCGGAGCTCCCGAAGAGGATAATCCGGGCTGAGAATTCATCCGCGAGCCTGTCCGCCACGGCTGCGAATCTCTCCGGAAACCACATCTTGGCAGGCCCGTAGCTGGCCCCCGGCGCGATACCTATCAGGGTTTCTTCCTCTTCAATGTTATGTTCGACAAGGATCTTTTTCGCAGACAGGGAATAATCATCACCCGGTGCTATATTAATAGCTCTTCCTGCTGTTCCGAATCCCAGCGACTCGACCATCTCGAGATAATAACCAATCTGGTGGATTTTTCTTATCGCCCGTGTCCTCTGAACCGAATGGGTCAGGAGAAGCCCCCTGCAGTCGGAGTTATAACCTGCCCTCAGGGGTATTCGCGCAAGCCACACGATAAGAGCCGCCTCTATGGCGTTCTGAAGGAGAAGGGCCAGATCGAATTTTTCTTTCCTCAGTTGTTCGGCAAGTCGTATTTTTCCAACTATTCCATCATGTATACCGGGACTCCGGAAGACGATGACATCGTCAACATCGGGGCAGGCCCTGTAGAGCTCTGCAACCCAGGGCTTTGCCAGGACCGCTATCCTTGCATGGGGAAAGGTGCGTCTAACAGACGAAACCGCCGGAAGACTCATAATGACATCCCCAATCCAGTTGGTACCCCTTATCAGTATATTATCAACCTTTTCAGGGACGAAATCCCTGGATTTTCTTACCTTCAGCATATCTTTGGTCATCTTCGCGAAGCTTATTTCAACGTTTCAAGTTTCAAGGTGTGGGCTTGTTGGCAGGTACTTGAGATTTCTTGGTTTTCCATCGCTGATGAAGCCAGAACCACTGTTCGGGATGTCTTCTCACGTTGCCTTCAACAATCTTCGTAAACCGTTGCGTATTTTCAAAGATATCCCTGTCATAATCACCGGTCCTTGAAATCTCGATTTCCGGCTCGATAACAAACCGGTATTTTCCGTCTTTCATTCTGAATATAAAACCCGGCAGAACCGGCGCTCCCGTCTGGAGCGCGAGAGCGGCAAGGCCTTTGGTGGTTGACGCGGGTCTTCCAAAAAAATCCACGAATACGCCTTCCCGCCATGAAACATTCTGGTCTATCAGGATGCCTACTACTTCATTTTTTTTAAGGAGTTCGAGTATCTTCCTGACAGCGCCCCCCTTGGAAACAAGTCTGTTTCCTCTATGGCTCCGCACCTTGTCAACGATTTCTCCGATCACAGGATTATCGAGTACTCGATATACAATATTCAAAGGTTCACAAAGGATGGCGAAGGCCGCCGCCTCAAGTTCCCAGTTTCCGAAATGTCCCGTGAAGAAAAGAATGCCCTTGTTCTTTTCTTTAGCTCTTAGATAGTTTTCTCTTCCTTCGAATTCAAGCCAGTCGGATATATTTTCCCCTGTTATGGGAAGAAGATCGAAAAACTCCGCGGCAAGGATCCCGACGCTCCTGTAAGAATCTCTGGCGATCTTCGCCAGGTCCGATATATCCTTTTCCGGAAATGAACGCGCAAGATTGTGGAGAACTATCAACCGGTGCTTCTCGGAAACCCGATAGAACAGGACAGCCAGGGCCTTGAACAAGGCCCTCCTCACGTTAAGGGGAATAGCCCTGAATATAATGAAGACTACCATTGTTGTCAGTGTTTCTTTTTTCATAGCTCTAACTGTGCGAGGATACACTCCTCGAATCTCGGTTTGGATGGGATGATCTCCATTTTTATTCTCAGCAGGTAAAGATCCCGGAAGAAGTCGGGAAACCGGGCCAATTTAATGCCGTCCTTTTCAGTGGTCAGCATAACCTGAGCACGGCAGTCTCGACAAACCTCTCGGATATACTCAACGTCTCCTGCGGTATACACATGATGATCCGGGAAGGGAATAAACTGAGCAACCTCCCCGCACAGAGGTTCCAGTATCTTCCTGAAACTGTCGGGCTCCGCTATGCCCGAAAATGCGCACACCTTCTTTCCCTTGAGATATTCAAGCGAGCAGGTATCTTTCGCCCGGCCTCTCACAAGATCCCCGGGACTCCGCCGACCCCTGAAGAAGGGAATCTGAGGCATCTCCACTGCCGGATTTGTGTCGCTCGCCTTCCCTTCCGTAGAGGTCAATATAACCATATCGGCCCTCTGCAGGGCACTACGTGGCTCACGCAGCCCCCCCCTCGGAAGTGTAAACCCGTTACCGAACGGTCTTTCACTGTCGAGCAGCACAATGTCGATATCTCTCGATAGGCGGCGGTGCTGGAATCCATCATCAAGTATCAGTATATTCACGCCGAAACGCTCAACAGCCAGTTGTCCGGCGATGTATCTCTCTTTTCCGATGATGACGGGAACATCCCGTAAGCTCTGAGCAATCAGTAGGGGTTCATCGCCAGCCTCATCCGGCCCCATCAGTATCTCGTGACCGTCCGATACCACGCCTGTGCGGCCTTTCCTCTTCCCCCCATACCCTCTGCTCAGAATGGCCGGTCGGTACCCATGTTCTTTCAGCATACCGGCCAGCATGATTACCATGGGGGTCTTCCCGGTGCCTCCAACGATTATATTCCCCACACTGATAACCTTGCATGTCATCTTTCGTGTCTGGAATATACCGGTTTCATAGAAGCGATTACGAAGGGTTACAACACCGCGATACATCACAGAAGCCAGGAGAAGCGGAGAAAACCGCAATAGCCTTCTGTCGTCACGCAATATCCCTGAAACAGCTTCGTTTAACGTTAACATATCCAAGCGGGCACTATGCCTTTCATTGTGCAGCGGCTCTACCCGTTATTCTCCCTGAACTGCATATTGCACAGCCTGAAATATTCACCTTTCGCCGCAAGAAGAAAATCGTGGGTCCCTTCCTCAACAATCTGCCCGTTAACCATGACAATGATACGATCCGCGTGACTTATCGTTGAAAGTCTGTGAGCTATAACAAACGTTGTTCTTCCCTTCATAAGGTTCTCAAGCGCCTCCTGCACCTCCATTTCGGACTCGGTGTCGAGGGATGATGTTGCCTCATCAAGTATGAGGATGGGGGCATCCTTTAAAAGCGCTCTGGCTATGGATAATCTCTGTCTCTCTCCCCCGGAAAGCCTCATGCCCTGCTCTCCGATAACGGTGTCATACCCCCCGGGTAAGCCCATAATAAAGTGGTGGGCGTTAGCCATCTTTGCAGCATGTTTGATATCGTTATCGCTCTTTGTAATGTTACCATAGGCAATATTATTTCTGATGGTATCATTAAACAGTATCGTCTGCTGAGTAACAATTCCAATCTGTTCACGAAGTGACTCCACGGTAACATTTCGTATATCACAGCCGTCAATCTCGATACTTCCCT
>JAFGQD010000034.1 GCA_016935875.1 Deltaproteobacteria bacterium | reverse complement strand
GCGATATAAGAAGAGAGATTGGCATCTCTGGTTGTGTCTTCCGGAGCGCCATCGCGATAAGCCGCCCACCAGCTTCCATCGGCAAGCTGCGTCTGAGCCATCCACTCATAGGCGCGCCTTGCCTCCTGAAAATATCCGGCGACGCCAAGTCCCATGGCGCTTTCAACGTGGTCCCATGGATCCGTTTTCCCCCCATTCGACCATGGGATCTCTCCGTTTTCTTTCTGCAATCCAGCGATAAATGCCCCCAGCTCTCTACAGTTCACCTGTTGTTCTACGATACTTCTCGAAACATTGAGCTCCATATCAGTTATCCTTTTTTGAGGTAGAAGACTATGCTCTTAGCTATCAAGGGGTTTAACATCTTATCCAGCATTCTGATCCAAGACGGGTGCCTTATAATGTCCCATTCAAGAAATCTTTTATATAGATTTACAGACCGTGAGGTATCGTTCTTGTGGCCGACAAGGCACTTCAACCACCAGTATGGCGCGTGCAGGGCATGTTTATAACGAACAGACCAGCACGTTGTGCCCGCACCTTCAAGCAGTGAAAGCAATTTTCTCTTTTTGTATATACGTATATGACCTCCCGGTTCGTTGTGATATTCCGACGAAAGCGCCCAGCATATACGCTCCGGCAGAAATCTCGGCACACTTACAACCAGTTTCTTCCCCTCTTTCAGTACCCTTACCAGTTCGGCGATGGCCGCCCTGTTTTCCGGGATATGTTCAAGGACCTCTGAACAGATAACCACATCAAAAGAATTGTCTTTGAAGGGCAGCTTCGTGGCGTCGGCCCTTGATATTATCCATGAACCATCGTTGATGTCGTCCATAAGATACAGGGTAAGAGCGGCCTTGCCCAGATCCTCAATGTTCAGATCGACGCCCACGACATCCGCGCCCAGGGTCCTGTATATCTCACAGGCGTGGCGCCCGGTTCCGCATCCTACATCAAGGACACGATCTCCCGGTTTTATGTTCAATATCTGAAAATCAGCGGTCAGCATCGATAGCTTCCCGATATACATCAACGGTTTTTTGTGCCGCGTGTTTCCAGGTAAAAGAACTCTTCACACGCTCGAGACCTGCCTTCCCCAGTTGACAACATCGGTCGGGGTCATCCAGGAGTGATACGATAGCATCCTTCAGCGCCTTGCTGTCCGCGGTCGGCACGAGAATGCCGGCGTCGCCGACAACCTCCGGCAGGGCTCCCCCCACGGTGCTTATGACCGGCACACCGCAGGCCATGGCCTCGCCGGCCGGCATCCCGAAACCCTCATACAGCGATGGAATGACAGCCATAGTGGCTTTGGCATAATAATGAGCAAATTCTTCATACTCGATACGTCCCGTGAACCTGACACAATCTCCTATACGCAGCTTCTTGACAAGACCCTCGATAACCCCTTTCTTTTTCGGTGTGCCTACCACCGTAAGTTTGATATTCCTCTCCTTCTTTATCGACGCAATCGCCTCGAGAAGATATTTCAACCCCTTCAGGGGAGTGTCCGCGCTGTTCGTTACCAAGATATGATCTTTCGAACGTTTTACATGCGGAAGAGGATAGAAGAAGTCCGTGTTGATTCCGTTTGGTACCACCCTGAATTTGCTGCTTGACGTCTTGAAATCCCGGCTGATGTCCCTCTTTGAACATTCCGAGACCGTAATGATGTGGGAAAGGCGACGCGAAACCCTCTTCTGCATGCCGAGGAAGGAATACCATCTTCTCGCCTTAATCTTCTTCAGCAGGGAACCGGCCGAACTGATTTCCACATCTCTGTCAACGGTGATCGGGTGGTGGATAGTTGCCACAGTGGGAAAACCGAGGCGCGGAAGACCCAGTATGCCATATGAAAGACATTGATTATCATGCACGATGTCGTAGTGAGGCTTCTTCCTTCTGAAGTAGTTATAGGTTCTCAGGCCGAATGTAAAGGGCTCCGGGAAACCGCCTGAGGACATGCTGAGAAGCTCCAGCTGGTTGATCGGTGACGCCAGCAGATCGCTCAGACTCGCCGGTTTGAAAAGATGGTCAGGGTTATACAGATCAAGGTTCGGTAATTTGTGGAGCCCGATACCCTCGGCCAGTTCGGGATAGGGGGGACCTGATATGATATCCACAGTATGTCCCAGGTCTGCAAGGGCTCTACTGAGATAATCGATATACACTCCCTGTCCTCCACAGGTGGGATTACCCCTGTAGGTCAAAAGACATATATTCAGTGGATCTGAACAGCTCAGTGGTCTGGAAGGTATGTCCCCCATCATACCGGATTCCTCACATTTTCTTAAGCAAAAGAAAAATCAGCAGGTTCAATATCAAAGGGGGAATTTGTTATCAGATTTATGACCGGAGGTCAAAGATAAATCGCTAACGTATGAAAAATAGTTTTTTTATGGGGTGATGTCTATGCCTTCATCGCCATTATCGCGGCCCCCACAGCACCGTTGACCTGGGCAAATTCCGAGACCTCTATGGACACGTCAAGCGCTTTTTCCAGCGCCCGTACCACCCCTATGTTTCTCGCAACCCCTCCCGTCATCATGACGGGTTCCGTTACGCCCACCCTCCTGGCCATGGAGGAGATGCGGGATGCCACCGATTCGTGAATTCCCGCGATGATATCTTCCCTGCTTTTACCCTTTGATATGAGAGAGATCACCTCTGATTCGGCGAATACCGTGCAGATGCTGCTTATCTTTGATGGAGTTTGAGATTTCAGTGACTTTGCGCCGAAATCGTCAAGGTCTGATTCCAGCGCACGTGCCATTACCTCCAGAAATCTGCCGGTACCGGCCGCGCATTTGTCATTCATCGCAAAGTCTTTTACCCTGCCGGCGGAATCTACCGTCAGGACCTTGCTGTCCTGCCCCCCGACATCTATGACCGATCTGACTTCGGGATTCAGGTAATGCGCCCCAGCCCCGTGGCATATAATTTCCGTCAGGGCCTTGTCGGCAAACGTCACACTGTTTCTTCCATATCCGGTGGACACGATCTTTTCTATTAATGACGCGTCCATATCCAGTTCTTTAAGGAGATCTTCAAATACGTTCTTGCCCGCCTGCCGGGCGTTATACCCTGTGAAGATCACCTTCGAACCGAGTATCCTGCCATTCGACAGAACGACCGCTTTGGCGGTTATGGATCCGATATCTATCCCGGCAGTAATCATATTCCGTTTCCTTGCATGCAGTTTGTTTACGGGACATTTCTATATGACCGAAGCTCCGCCATCCACCACAAGGGTCTGTCCGGTAATGTAACCGGACGCTTCGGAGGCGAGGAAAAGTGTTGGATGCACGACGTCCATAGGCTCCGCGATTCTCCCCAGTGGTATGGTCTTCACAATTTCCCGGTGAATGTCCTCGTTGGACCAGAACGGTTCGCTGAAGGCCGTCCGCACCATGGCGGGCGCAACCGCGTTTACCCGGATGTTGAAGGGAGCAAGTTCGGATGCAAGTACTTTGGTAAACATCTCCACGGCCGCCTTTGCGATGCCGTATACACCCATACCGGGAGATGCCTTCCTGCCGGCGATGGATGATAT
>JAFGQD010000033.1 GCA_016935875.1 Deltaproteobacteria bacterium | reverse complement strand
GCGGATATGGTTATTATTCTCATCGACGGCAATACCCGCTTCTCCGATGAAGATTTCGAGGTCATAAACAGAAACAGAGGCAAAAAAGTGGTTCTGGCTGTCAACAAATCAGATCTTCCGCACAAGATAACAACCGCTGAAATACATGATATACTACCCGGCGTGGAGCCATTGTGGATATCCGCGAAATATGGGGATGGTATTTCTGAATTGAAAGAAAAAATCTACTCGCTGGCATCAGACAACGAGGAGCATATGGTATCGGATGTTATCCTGTCCAACCTTCGCCACAAGAACGCCCTTGAAAAGACCGCAGAGTTTCTTGCAGCAGCAAAAGACAATATCTCCCGCGAAAGTTCTCTTGAACTGGCCGCCTTCGATATCAGGGCTGCTCTTGATCACCTGGGTGATATTGCCGGAGAAACGACAAACGAAGACGTCCTCGACAGGATCTTTTCAACATTCTGTGTCGGGAAATAGAGAGTTTTTATTATCATATATAAAGGATACGGAATCATGATAGAACATATACACGAAGAACTGCACACAGAGGTCCGTTCCATCTCCGGATATTATCTGTACACGGAGGAAGGTCTGCTCCCTTTCAAGGGAAGAGAGGTCCTGTATCTGTCAGGAATTGGCGTTATAGACAATTCCTGCTGCGGTGTGGGTGGCTGTAGCTTTGTCAGAATTCCGGGCTATATCGTCTCCTGGAAGGACACAAAGGATGACTCGGGACGCTCCATAAGCAGGATCGAACCGATAACAGAAGAAGGCGACAAAGAAGCAATAAAAAACTTGCTCGGCAGTAAATATCCCGACTCACAGATCAGTTTCTAGACGTGAGAAAATGATCTGCCCTTTTTTCTGTTTGTTGGTTTATTCCTGCTATGTGGATCAAAATGACCGTTGACTATATGCAGGTTAATAGTCACCATGGATTCCTGCCTCATTTCAAACATGCCATCAATTCTTCTGAAAAGGGTACCAATTTCACTGCTCACAAACCTCTCTAATAATTCTTCGATATCTTTTAAAACCCCTCTTGATATACGCTCAAGGAAAACATTTTGCATGAAACGAGGTCGTTGAGCGCTTTTGTAACATTATCCCGTAGTGCGTCTTATCACTCTGTTTTACCGATTGCGACAAGTCAATAAAAAAGTTGTAACTATGCGCTTTTTTTGTGGTAGAGTTTTTACGAAAGACTTCATATATGATATCATCCGTCCTGCGTATATAACAAAAAGAAAAGGGGGGCACACGGTGAAAAAGATACTCGTGGATTTTGACCTGGGGAACGAACGTATCGAAAAACTGAAAAAGAACAGTAGCGGGTGCGATGTCGTCATCTGTACCGACAGGGACCTCTTTGCCGAACAGTTCAGGGATACCGAAATCCTTATCACCTTTCTCAATCCGGTTGCCCCGGAGATGATAGATCGGGCCCCCAAACTAAAATGGATACAGGCCTTGATGACGGGGGTCGATATGCTTCCCCTAGATACGATTCGGAAGAGAGGGATTATCCTTACCAGCGGCAGGGGGATTCACAAGCTATATATGACGGAGTATGCCATCGCAGCGATGGTCAATCTTGCACGGCACTTTCACCTCATGTTCAGGAACCAGATGGAGGCAAGGTGGGACCGCTCGGCACCCCAGGGGGAGATATACGGCTCCACCCTCGGCATTCTCGGTCTGGGAAGCATAGGCCGCGAAATCGCGAAGCGGGCTTCCTGTTTCGGGATGCGTGTAATCGGCGCCAAGCGCACCCCCCACCCTATCGAGTGTGTGGAGCAAGTCTACGGTTTCGGAGAGATGAAAGAGGTCTTCAGGCAGAGCGACTACATTATCAATCTCCTACCCGACACGCCCCAGACGCGGGAGGTAATCAACAAAGAGTATTTCGATCTGATGAAGGAGACGACCTGTTTTATCAATATGGGCAGGGGAACAACGGTAAAGGAAGCGGATCTGATCGAGGCCCTTCAAAAGAAGACCATCCGCGCCCTGGTCAGCGACGTCTTTGCTGTCGAACCGCTCCCCGCTGACAGTCCCCTGTGGACCCTGGACAATGCCATCCTGACCCCCCATATCTGCGGGGTATCACTCAAATATATGGATCGGGGGATGGACATCATCCTCCGCAACCTGGAGGTCTATCTCACCGGGTCCGGCACGATGGAGAGCGTGGTGGACCTTGCCAGCGGATACTGAACGGTATCCGATGGATATTTTTCAAAACAATCGCAATCTTCTGCCTGTCTTGCGAGGACCGGAGAGGATTCGCCCCGACGCAACACGTTCCTGGCAAGTTCTATCGCATTCTGAGAATCAAACAGGTCAAGGAGTATCAGAGAAAAGAGTCTCGATGATACATACGGGAAAAGGTGACCCCTGAAGGGCCTTGACAATTTTCGTGACAGGTGTAGTATCAAACCATAATATTCATTCAGGTAAATTGCTACAGAACCCGCTTTCTAGTATTAAGAAGGGGAACCTACGGATGGATTATAACAGAACCCCGTCTCTTATCCAGAGGCGGGTTCCTGTCCCTCAGACCCTCTTTTCCCCTTAATACATAACGCTTCTTACAAAGATAAAAATGGCTTCCATCAAAAAGATCATCATCGGGTTTGGCATCATCATCGTCCTCCTGGCGATCATGGGGACGGTTTCCGTTGTGACCACGCTCAGGATGGCGGCAACCAGCCAACGGATCTACGCCCACCCTTTTGCGGTCACTAATGCCGCCCAAGACATCAACTTCCGTCTTTTATCGATTCAACGGGACTTGAGAAACATCCATTTGCTGGAAGATCCGCAACAGATACAACCCTTCCTTGAAAGGATCAATATACATGACAAACAAATCGCTGAAGATTTCGTGATACTTTTTGACCGTTTTCTGGGAAACCCCCAAGACGTTCACAAGCTTCACAGTACCTTTATCGAATGGGGATTG
>JAFGQD010000189.1 GCA_016935875.1 Deltaproteobacteria bacterium | reverse complement strand
TCCCTCTCCATGGTGGACAGACCGCCTATTGCGGAACCCAATATAACACCTGTCCGTTCCCCGTTTCTGTCATCTATCACCAGACCGGAATCGCTCACCGCCATTTCTGAGGCCGCCAGCGCATAGATGATGAAATTATCCAGCCTGCGTTGCTCCTTGACATCTATAAAAGTCAGGGGATCAAAATCTTTTAATTCACCCGCTATTCTTGTCTTGAATCCGGTAGTGTCGAACCTGGTAATCTCCGCGACACCGGACCTTCCGGCGCATATCCCTTCCCAGGTATCGTTCAGGCAATTGCCCAGGGGGCTCACAATACCGAGCCCGGTTATCACAACCCTTCTTTTTAACATCATGCCTATGACAATCTTTCTTTTATATACGTAATAATATCCTGGACTGTGCGTATTTTCGCCAGATCGTCATCCGATATATCCATGCCGAAATTATCCTCCAGAGCCATGATCAGCTCCACTATGTCAAGAGAATCAGCCCCGAGATCATCGATAAATGCGGCTTCCGGCACACATTCCTCTTCTGTTATGTTTAACTGTTCAACAATAACTGCTTTTACCCTTTCATCAACATTAACGGCCATTTAGATTCCTCCTCATTGTGTTTCAATTTGTATAGTATATGTATCTCATGGCAGTCCCGACGAGCCGGGATTACATATAAAGTCCACCATTTATGTGTATCACCTGTCCGGTAATGTAATCGGCCCTCCCGGATACCAGAAATGCCACAACACCGGCCACATCATCAGGCGTTCCCGTTCTTCCCAGTGGTATCCGGTCTGTTACTTTTTCTCTGCCTGCATCATCGATTGAAACCGTCATATCGGTTTCAATAAAGCCCGGAGCGACGGCATTGACGCATATATTTCGTGGGCCTAATTCTCTGGCCAGGGATTTTGTCAATCCTATGATTCCCGCTTTGGATGCGGAGTAACACACCTGTCCGACATTCCCGGACAGGGCAACTACCGAGGTCATATTTATGATGCGTCCCCATCTCTGTTTCATCATGTACCTGGTTGCGGATCGGCAGCAGTTGAAAACCCCTTTAAGATTGATGTTAATGACGTTGTCCCATGTTTCAGGCTTCGTTCTTACAAAGATATTGTTCAGGGTTATGCCGGCGTTATTTATCAGGATATCGATTCTCCCTTTTTCATCTGTTATGCCCCTTATGGCATCTTGGACGGCATCGAAATCCGATACGTCAAAACTCAGCAGACGACCTCTCCCCCCACGGCCCTCCACAATCCTCAGTGTCTCACTGGCCGCCTCTTCATTGCGAACATAGTTTATGAAGGTAAAAGCCCCCGCGCGGGCAAGCTCCACCGCGATAGCCCTCCCGATGCCCCTCGAGCCTCCCGTTACCAGCGCTATTTTCCCATCAAGAGATTTTCCGCTTGGCGTTTCCATATATACCTTAGGTTTTTTCCAGAATGATTTCTATTCCTGTCCTGGCGCTATTTTTCTCCCAAGACGGCAAAGCCAGCCGCACACGAAACACTTCGGGAACCGGCCACGAAAGAAAAATACATGTGAGCCTATGCCGCTTCGTCACCATTCAGGAAATCGATTGTTGCTTCCAGAGAGGCCACATTCTCTATGTTAAGGGTTTTGATACGCTTGTCTATCCTCTTTATGAGACTTGACAAAGTCCTCTTCGGCCCTATTTCGACCACAGTCTGTATGCCCATTTTGTACATTCGTTCTACCGTTTCCTGCCATCTTACGGGGGAATTCAACTGCCTTGTCAGGAGTTTTCTGGTAGTGTCCTTTGAATGCAGAGTCTCCGGATCAAAGTTTGGTATTACCTTTACTCTACAGTCCCTTATTAAGACATTGTCAAGATCTTTTTTCAGCTTTTCTGCGGCTTCGTCCAGAAGACTACAGTGACAGGGAACACTTATGGGGAGCTTTATACCCATACGGGCGCCTTTCCCTTTTGCCAGAACTACGGCCCTTTCGACCGCTACCGTGTTACCGGAGATAACAAACTGACCCGGGCTGTTGATATTCACCAACGCGACCACTCCATGATCTTTGGCAGTACTGAGGCATATCTCTTCAACAAATCCCCTGTCAAGGCCAATAATGGCCGCCATGCAGCCTTCGCCCGGAGGCACCGCTTCCTGTTGGTATTGTCCCCTTGCATATACGAGTTTGACGGCATCGGGAAAATCGATGGCTCCTGAGGCACAGAGTGCGGCATATTCTCCCAGGCTGTGTCCCGCCATCGCCCCCGGTTCTATGCCTATTTCCTTTTCAAATACTCTGTAGAAGGCGACGGCTACTGTCAATATTGCCGTTTGGGTGTTTGGCGTCAGATCGAGGACATCCTGGGGCCCCTCAAAGCAAAGTCTCGCAATGTCGGTATTGAGAGCTTCCTCCGCTTCCGCAAACGTTTCCCTTGTTTCTTTAAACCCTTCGTACAGTTCCCTTCCCATTCCTACGTATTGTGAACCCTGACCGGGAAAGACTATGCCTAAGTCATCCATAACTCTTCGCCTTCAGAGCACAGACTTCGGGAATATCTATTCAACGGAAATAACTTCACGCCCCTTGTAGAAACCACAATGGGGACATACGCGGTGGGGCAACTTCGGTTCACTGCATTGTGAGCATACGGAAGTGGTAACAGCTGTCAGGGCATCGTGAGATCTTCTCTTATTTCTTCTTGTTCTCGAATGTCTATTGGTTGGATTCGCCATAATACAACTACCTTTCCTTCTTCGTCTTAAAATTTTTTAACGCAGCAAATGGGCTAATTATCTGCTGCGTCTTATGATCACACTTCTCTATATTAAGATTTATCCCGCAGACGGGACAAAATCCCCTGCAGGAATCATCGCAAAGGGGTTTAACAGGGACCTGTAGTACAATCTGTTCGACTACAATTTGATCCAGATCTATTATATCGCCTTCATAATGACTATATTCCAAGTCTTCATATGTCAGTTCCAGATCGTCCTTCTTCAGATCGTCAGCGGGCATGAGAACATATTTGAATTCAATCTCTATGGGAAAGTCAAACTTCTCCAGACATCTGCAACACTCAAGTTCAACCCCGGCATTAATTTCGCCTTTGATTGACACATTCTTCAAGACCTTCTCCACAAAGCATCGAACGTCAATCGTCTGCACGCAAAAACCACAATCGTCGCCCATCGGCAGGAACCGGTGGAACCATTCTCCACTTTTAGAGAACCGGAGATTCAACCCCTCTTCCGGAATATTTGAGATGTTGATCTGCAAAACTTGTCCTGTTAAAGATATAGCTAAAAAAAGAATGAAACATAATTACAATTTTGATCTAATGTCAAGAAAATTCTATAATTCCCCGGGTAAGAAATAGCGCAGCACAGTGCGGAACATACAATTAGACGCCTTCCTGATAATGGCTTTACCTCTTGATATTGCGCACTAAATCCCTTAGATATTCGTTACTATTCCGGGTTGGGGCGCCTTCACATCGGCCGGAACAATGGAAGGAGACTCAGAATTCCCCTGCTAATACAGTAAACCCGCAAAAATCAATTGGCACCTGAATAGTGA
>JAFGQD010000188.1 GCA_016935875.1 Deltaproteobacteria bacterium | reverse complement strand
TATACCTGTTATCACACTATCCTTCACATCTGAATATCTCAGATGTATCCTCAACATACCATGTGCCTTATTGTCACCTTTTCTGACATCAAACCCATTTATATATCCCGAGTCTTTTAAAACCTTTGCAAGGCTCAAATTCATCCTCGATAACAACACGTCTACATTTTTAAACTTCATGCGATTCGCGTTTCTGATTCTTGTCAGCATATCGGCAACAGGATCGGTCATCCCCATCTTGCTTCTCCTTTACCAGCTTGATTTTACAACGCCTGGAAGTTCTCCGTTAAGGGAACGTTTTCTCAGACATATCCTGCACATATCAAATTTTCTATAATAAGCACGAGGCCTTCCGCACAACGGACAACGATTGTATTCCATAACGGAAAACTTCTTCTTCGCCTTGGCTTTTGCTATCAAGGATTTCTTTGCCACACCCGTTCCTCCCTAATTACGAAATGGAACACCCATTAACTTTAAAAGTTGTCTTGCCTCGCCGTCTGTCTGAGCCGTCGTGACAATAGTTATATTCAGTCCTTTAACTTTATCGATCTTGTCATAATCGATCTCGGTAAAGATGTAATGTTCATTGATCCCCATAGAGAAATTTCCCCTGCCATCGAATGACTTTGGCGAAATACCCCTGAAGTCTCTGATTCTCGGGATTGCAACGTTGACAAGCCTGTCAAGGAATTCGTACATTTTCTCCTGTCGCAAGGTCACCATACACCCTATTGACATGCCCTGGCGCAGTTTAAAGGTGGCAATCGATTTGCGCGCCTTGGTAACTACAGGCTTCTGACCCACAATCTGGGCAAGTTCTGAAACCGCACTATCAAGTATCTTGACATTCTGTATCGCCTCACCCAAGCCCATATTAACCACAATCTTTTCAAGCCTGGGAACCTGCATAGGGTTTTTATATCCAAGCTCCTTGATTAATGCAGGAGTCACTTCTTCTATGTAATATTTTCTTAATCTTGCCATCTGTCTTTCCCCGGTTTACTCATCCAATAGCTCTTGGCATTTTGTACATATACGCACCTTCTTGCCATCCTCCAACACCTTGTACCCGATCCTTACGCCGCCATTACATTTATTGCATATAAGCATGACATTGGATACATGAAGAGGGGCTTCCTTTTCCACTATTCCACCCTTACCTTTCGCATCGGGTCTCTGGTGTTTCTTTATCAGATTCGTCTTTTCGATCACAACGCGATTTTTTTCGCTGATAACCTTGAGCACCTTACCGGTCTTTCCCTTCTCCCTGCCGGCTATTACTTTTACCATATCATTTTTCTTTATATGCATTCGCTGCATCTCCAATACTCTAAAACTACCGATCTCTTATATTACTTCCGGAGCGAGGGATACTATCTTCATAAACTGTTTTGCCCGAAGCTCCCTGGCCACCGGTCCGAATATCCTGGTACCAAGTGGTTCAAGCTGATCATTTATCAGGACCGCAGAATTCTCATCAAACCTGAGATATGAACCATCGTTCCGGCCGATTTCCTTTTTCGTTCTCACGACAACGGCCTTCAGTACGTCTCCCTTCTTCACCTTCGAGTTGGGAATAGCTTCCTTGACGGAGACCACGATAACATCTCCCACTCGAGCATATCGCCTCTTCGAACCACCAAGGACCTTTATACAGCAGACTTTTCTAGCCCCAGAATTATCCGCCACCCTTAAAAAGGTTTGCATCTGTATCATAATAAAACTCCACCGCTATATTCCTGTTATTTCGCCTTCTCCAGTATTTCAGACACCCGCCATCGTTTCTCTTTACTGAAAGGCCGTGATTCAACAATCAATACCTTATCTCCCATGCCACAGCTGTTTTCTTTATCATGGGCCTTGTATTTTACGTGCCTCGTTATATATTTATGAAATTTGGGATGCTTAACGAGCCGTTCCGTCAGGACAACCACCGTTTTGTCCATTTTGTCGCTTACCACCATCCCCTGTATGCTTCTCTTGTTACCCCTGTTATCCATCTTACTTCGAGTCTCCTCTTTCCCTGAGAACAGTTTTTACGCGGGCCACATCCCTCTTCACACCCTTCATCAAAGCGGAAGACTCCAACTGCCCTGTTGCAAATCTAATGCGAAGCCTGAAGAGTTCTTCAACAAAACTCTTTTCCTTTTCTTGCAACTCTTCTACACTAAGGTCTCTGATTTCCTTAATTTTCATCAAATATCTCCCTGGAAAGAAACTTGGTCGCCACAGGAAGCTTATACGATGCCAGTCTCAACGCCTCACGAGCAACATCTCTCGGAACCCCCTCCATTTCATAGAGAACCGTTCCCTTTTTAACTATGGCAACCCACTCTTCAGGAGACCCCTTCCCTTTTCCCATACGGGTCTCTGCAGGTTTTTTTGTCACCGATTTATGGGGAAAAATGCGTATCCAAATCTTACCGCCACGTTTCACATGACGGGTTATAGCAATTCGGGCAGATTCGATTTGCCGTGCTGTTACCCGACCACTCTCCGTTGCCTGGAGTCCATACTCACCGAAGTCCACCGTTATACCCTTATGGGCATTGCCCCTTATACGGCCCTTCTGCAGCTTTCTGTATTTTACTCTCTTTGGTGCTAACATAATGATTCTATCCCTGACTTATTTTCTTTTCCGGTAAAATCTCGCCATTAAATATCAATACCTTGACGCCTATGATTCCAAAGGTCGTACGGGCCTCGGCGAAACCATAATCTATATCTGCCCTCAATGTATGAAGAGGGACCCTTCCCTCTCTGTACCATTCTCTTCTCGCCATCTCCGCTCCGCCTAATCTCCCTGCACATGCCACTCTGACACCCTTGACACCAAACTTCATTGCGGTGGTCACACCTCGTTTCATGGCCCTTCTGAAGCTTACTCTTCTTACAAGCTGCAGGGCAATATTCTCAGCCACAAGTTGGGCATCTGTTTCCGGCTTGCGTACTTCCAGTATATTTATGATGACATCCCCTGTCATGATCTTTTCAATGTCTTTCTTTACCTTCTCTATCTCCGTGCCCTTCCTACCGATGATGATCCCGGGACGCGCCGTATATATGTTAACCTTGGCCTTGTCGGAAGCCCTTTCAATCTCTATTCGGGATATGCCTGCATGAAAAAACTTATCCCTTATATGTTTTCTGACCCGTATGTCTTCATGAAGCAACTCACTGTAGTTCCGCTCCGCGAACCACTTCGAGCTCCACGTTTTATTAATACCCAACCTGAATCCAATGGGATTTACCTTTTGTCCCAAATCTTCACCTCCTTATAGATTACCCTTCACCAAGCACAACCGTTATATGACTTGTTCTTTTTCGTATGGAAGCAGCTCTTCCCTGTGCACGTGCTCTCCACCTCTTGAGCGTTGGCCCCTGGTCTACAAATATCTCTTTTACATACAGTATATTCTCATCTATGTTGGGATTCTGGACTGCATTAGCCATCGCTGATTTCAAAACCTTCCTGACGATGAGCGCGGCCTTTTTATCTGTAAAGCCGAGCGTTGTATCCGCTTCCTCAACCTTTTTCCCTCTTATCAGATTAACCACCAGCCTTGCTTTCTGTGGCGATATCCGAACATGTTTCACTACCGCTTTCGTTTCCATTTGTCACAAAACTCCACACGCTGATTCTGGCTATCTCTTTTTCAGCCTTGTTTTCCTGTCTCCAGCATGACTGAAGAAGGTTCTCGTTGGCGCAAATTCACCCAGTTTGTGTCCAACCATATCTTCAGTCACATATACAGGGATGAACTTCTTTCCATTGTGTACCGCAAATGTATGGCCTACAAGATCGGGGATAATCATGGAGCGGCGGGACCACGTCTTTATTACAGCCCTGCTCCCTGCATACTCAGCCGACTGCACCTTTTTAAGAAGCTTCTCATTAATATAAGGACCTTTTTTTATTGAACGCGCCACGCTCTAACCTCTCTTCTTCACAATATACTTATCAGAATTTTTGTTCTTTCTTGTCTTATAACCTTTGGTGGGCACACCCCATGGAGTGCATGGATGCCTGCCGCCGGACGACTTACCCTCACCACCACCCATTGGATGGTCGACGGGATTCATAACTACTCCACGAACTTTGGGTCTCTTGCCCAGCCACCTCGTCCGCCCCGCCTTTCCGATACTCATATTTTCGTGATCGATGTTCCCTATTTGCCCTATTGTTGCCTTACACCCCATCAGTATTTTCCTGACTTCTCCCGAAGGCAGCCGAACCTGGGCATAGGAACCCTCTTTCGCCATAAGCTGTCCATAAGAACCGGCGCTACGAATCAGTTGTCCGCCCTTACCCATTTTGAGTTCTAGGTTATGAATCAGAGAACCCAGCGGTATATTCCTCAGTGGAATCGTGTTGCCTGTCTTGATATCCTCTTTCTCGCCACTCACAACAGTATCACCCACTTCAAGGCCCAGCGGAGCTAGTATATATCTTTTCTCCCCATCACTGTAATTGAGAAGCGCTATTCTCGAAGAACGATTCGGGTCATACTCGATAGCCGCCACCTTGGCAGGGATATCCAGTTTATCGCGCCTGAAGTCTATAACCCTGAATTTTCTCTTATGACCCCCGCCGATATGCCTGCTCGTCATTCGCCCCAGATTGTTTCGTCCGCCGGTTCTCTTCAGCGCCTTTACAAGACTCTTCTCAGGGCTCGCTTTTGTTATTTCCTCAAAGGTAGAGCATGTCTGAAATCTTCTACCCGGCGATGTTGGTTTGTATGCCTTCAGTGCCATGTCTTTTTAAAACCCCTTCTTGTTATACTCCCTCATAAACCTCGATAGTGCCGCCAGGAGCGAGGGTGATTACAGCTTTTTTCCAGTTACGTTTCCTGCCGGTAATTCTCCCCATTCTCTTCTTTTTACCAGCCACATTGATTGTATGAATATCAACCACTTTGACTTTGAATATTTTTTCCACGGCATTCCGTATGTCTATCTTTGTTGCCTTTCGATCCACCTCGAAGAAATATTTATTCTCTTCGTCCCTGGCGATCGTACTCTTCTCTGTAACAAGCGGTTTTTTTATGACGGAATATATATCCATTATGACAACAATACCCCTTCTATCTTTTTCACGGAGGGCTCTAAAAGAACAAGATTATCATACTTGAGCAGATCATACACATTAATGCCTTCTGATCGCATCATCTTCACATCTTTGATATTCTTAGATGATTTTTCCAGGATGGTATTCCTCTCATCCAGCACAAAGAGGGTCTTCCCCAGCTCAAATCTGTCAAGGACCTCTTGAAATCTCTTTGTCTTTATCTCATCCATCGGAAAGTCCCTGAGTATTATCAACCTGTCCTCTCTAACCTTCATACTCAAAGCGGACTTCAGCGCGGCCTTTCTTACCTTTTTGGGAACCTTGTAAGAAAAATCTCTAGGCTTTGGGCCAAACACGATCCCGCCACCTCTCCAGAGGGGAGATCGCGAAGTTCCTGATCTCGCTCTTCCCGTTCCCTTCTGACGCCACGGTTTCTTTCCGCCCCCGCGTACATCACTCCTGCCTTTTGTGGAGCCACCGCCCTGTCTTCTACTCGCGAGCTGCATTTTCACAACTTCATACAGTATGTGCTCATTAACTTCAGCGCCAAAGACAAGATCACTGAGCTCCAATTCGGCTATCTTAGTTTTTTCTATATCATATACATTGAGAACCGGCATTTTACCACTTACTATCCTTATATTTTAATAGAATTCTTAATTAAGACAAAGCCATTCTTGCTACTGGGGACAGACCCTTTTACCAGAATAAGATTTTGCTCCGGTCGTATGCCCACCACCATTAAGTTTTGTACCGTCTGCCTGCGGTTGCCCATATGTCCCGGCAATCTCTTTCCCTTGAAGACCCTGGAAGGCCACGCACTGGCCCCTATAGATCCTGGCGCCCTGTGAAACATTGAGCCATGGGTTGCCTTACCACCCTTGAATCCATACCTCTTGACCACACCTGCGAACCCCCGGCCTCTGGTCGTTCCAACCACATCTATATAGTCGCCCACCTTGAAGATATCGGCCTTCAGTTCCGAGCCCACCTCATAATCATTGGTGGATTCAAGTCTGAACTCTTTGAGAACTCTGAAATATCCCTTATCGGCTTCTTTAAAATGTCCCTTGAGGGGTTTGTTGACAACCTTTTCTTTTACCCGATCAAACCCGAGTTGCAAGGCATCATATCCGTCCACCTCACTGGTCTTCTTCTGTATGACAACACAGGGCCCAGCTTCAATGGCAGTAACAGGGATAACAGTGCCGTCATCCCAGAATACCTGCGTCATACCCAATTTTTTGCCTATCAATCCATTTTTCATGACATCTACATTTTCCCATGCACTTTTTGACAAAAATGAGGAGATGATGTTCGAAGGATCATCTCCCCACTATTCTTTAAGCCTATAACTTTATCTCCACGTCAACGCCAGCCGAAAGATCAAGCTTCATCAACGTATCTACAGTCGCCTGTGTCGGTTCCACAATGTCGATAAGTCGTTTATGCGTTCTGATTTCAAATTGCTCCCTTGACTTTTTATCAACATTGGGTGATCTGTTCACACAATATTTATTTATCATCGTCGGTAGGGGAATTGGACCCGCAACACGCGCTCCCGTCCTTTTCGCAGATTCCACAATGTCCTGCGCCGATCTGTCAAGCAACTTATAATCATATGCCTTGAGACGAATTCTTATCTTTTGATTTTCCATCTAACCCTCTATGAGCTTTCGGCTCTTTATTCTATAATTTCGCTTACGACACCAGCCCCGACAGTTCTGCCACCTTCACGGATAGCAAACCTCAACTGCTCTTCCATGGCAATGGGGGTTATCAGCTCAGCCACTATTTCCACATTATCACCCGGCATCACCATTTCAATACCTTCCGGAAGAGTGGCAATGCCCGTCACATCCGTTGTCCTGAAATAAAACTGCGGCCGGTAACCGTTGAAGAATGGGGTATGCCTTCCACCCTCTTCCTTCGTAAGAACATAAACCTGAGCCTTGAACCGGGTATGGGGGGTAATTGATCCGGGCTTTGCAACAACCTGTCCCCTTTCAACATCTTCCCGCTTTGTGCCCCTCAAAAGGAGACCGACATCGTCACCCGCCCTTCCTTCATCGAGTGTCTTGCGGAACATCTCCACACCGGTACATACCGTTTTAAAGGTGGGTCTGATTCCTACAATCTCAACTTCCTCACCCGTCTTTACAATCCCCCTGTCAATACGACCGGTAACAACCGTTCCACGCCCGGAGATGGTAAAGACGTCGCCAACCGGCATCAGGAAAGGCTTTTCGAGATCCCGAATAGGCTCCGGGATATACGCATCAACAGCATCCATGAGTTCCCAAATGCTCTTTACCTCCTCAGAGTCGGCATCATCGCTCTCCAGGGCCTTCAGGGCCGATCCTCGTACGATCGGGAGATCGTCACCGGGGAATTCATAATCCGTCAGAAGCTCTCTCAGCTCGAGTTCAACGAGGTCAAGGAGTTCCGGGTCATCAACCAGATCAACCTTGTTCATGTACACAACAATGTACGGCACTTGCACCTGCCTGGCCAGGAGTATGTGCTCTCTGGTCTGCGGCATGGGTCCGTCTGATGCCGCCACAACCAGTATGGTGCCATCCATATGAGCGGCACCCGATATCATATTTTTTATATAGTCAGCATGCCCCGGACAATCGACATGAGCATAATGCCGTTTCTCAGTTTGATACTCAACATGAGCGATATTGATGGTAACTCCCCTTTCCTTCTCCTCGGGGGCGTTATCAATTGAGTCAAAGGGCATATATTCGGCAAGACCCTTAGAGGCCAGGTGTTTTGTGATAGCCGCGGTCAATGTAGTTTTTCCATGATCCACATGTCCGATGGTCCCAATATTCAGATGTGGTTTCGTCCTTTCAAATTTTTTCTTTGCCATAACCATTACCTCCTTATGTCCTTATGTCCTTATAATTAAAAATGGTTAATTGATTCCCTTATCAATAACTATACCGTTATTATCTGCTCCCGCAAGATATCACGTTTCAGCTTATCCGCAACCGCAGAAATCAGCCAGAACCCCAAGTCGAAAGCCACATCCTAAAATCTGTAATGGGCAAAGGCCTTATTCGCCTCAGCCATCTTGTGCGTGTCTTCTCTCTTCTTGACAGACGAGCCCCTGCCAGCGGCTGCATCCATGAATTCAGCTGCCAATTTTTCCTTCATGCTTTTACCGACACGCGATTTGGCATTCCCTATCAACCACCTGATCGCAAGAGCTATCCGCCTGTCCGGCAAAACCTCCGTAGGCACCTGATATGTCGCACCACCTATCCGTCTCGATTTTACCTCAAGAACAGGCTTTACGTTATCCATAGCCTTTTCAAAAACTTCAAGGGGTGATCCGTTTACCTTATTTTCTATACTATCAAAGGCGCCATAGAGTATGGACTCGGCAACACTCTTCTTCCCTTTCTTCAGCAGGTTATTAATAAACCTCGCCACCAGGGCACTGTTGTATTTGGCATCTGCTAGTATTTTTCTTTTTGTTACTACTCTTCTGCGTGGCATATCACTATTCCTGTCTACTTAGGTTTTTTGGAGCCGTATTTTGATCTGCTTTTCTTTCTGTCCTGTACCCCGACAGCATCCAGCGAACCTCTTACTACATGATATCTGACTCCGGGAAGATCCTTAACCCTGCCACCCCTTACGAGAACAACAGAATGCTCCTGAAGATTGTGTCCTATCCCCGGTATATACGAGGTAATCTCGTAACCACTGGTAAGACGAACCCTTGCCACCTTTCTCAGGGCGGAGTTAGGCTTCTTGGGAGTAGTGGTATACACCCTCACACAAACCCCTCTTCTCTGGGGGCAACTGGCAAGCGCCGGGGCGGAAGTTTTCTTCGTTATCTTTGATCTGCCCTTGCGTATCAATTGGTTTATCGTAGGCATTGTCCCTCCAAAACTCTCTTCCTCTCTGTCTTCAGAATGCGACTCACAGCAAAGGAACAATTTGTATCAATTCGCCACTTGACTGTCAAGGTTTTTCTCCATATTTTCTTCATTTATTTGTTGATCTTCAGAGACCTGATTTTCGTCCCTAATATCTATTCCCAG
>JAFGQD010000187.1 GCA_016935875.1 Deltaproteobacteria bacterium | reverse complement strand
TCCCTCTCCACAAATCTGACCAGTTTCTTCCGGGAGGAAGCACACTTTCGAAAGCTCGTTGAAATTGTGCCCGACATGGTGAGGTCGCGCTCCCGAGGAGGTTTCAGGATATGGTGTGCGGGGTGTTCTACGGGCGAGGAACCTTACTCAATTGCCATAACCATGAAAGAAGTTCTGCACGGCCAGGGTATGGATTGTAAAATTCTCGCTACGGATATATCCACCAAGGTTCTCAGGACTGCCATGGCCGGCGTTTATTCGGATGAGCGGGTCAAAACGATACCGAAGACGCTCCTTCGAGCATACTTTCAGATTGGCCGGGGAACATCGAATGGACAGTACCGTGTAAAAAAAGAGCTGAGGGACATGGTGGAGTTTACACGATTTAATCTTATGGATACCGTCTCTTTTGATAAGGTCTTCGACGTTATATTCTGCAGGAACGTGATGATCTATTTCGACAAGGAGACTCAGGGGAAACTGATTAACAGATTCTATAACTGTCTTGGAGAAGATGGCTGGCTGTTCATCGGTCATTCCGAGAGTCTGACCGGGTTAAACCATTCATTTACGTATGTTGAGCCAAGCGTTTATAGAAAGTGAACCATGGGTCAAATTATCATTGGTATCTCAGATTTTAAGATAAGCAACAAGAGCCAGGATGTTCTCATTACCTATGCTCTGGGCTCATGTATTGCCGTTGTTGTATATGACCCCAAGGTAAAAGTGGGAGGGCTTTTGCATTTCATGCTTGCCGATTCATCTATTGATACAAAGAAGGCCTTGCAGCAGCCTGCAATGTTTGCTGATACGGGAGTGCCTCTCTTATTCAAGGCCTGTTACAAGCTGGGGGCGGAGAAAAGACACATGACGGTGAAGCTGGCCGGAGGAGCCTCCATCATGGATGACACTAACTTCTTCAGGATCGGCCAGAAGAATATTATGGCCATACGAAAAATATTATGGAGAAATAACGTCATCGTAACCAGTGAAGACACAGGCGAAAACTATAACCGAACCGTCGAACTGCATATGTCTGACGGCAGGGTTACCGTACGAAGCGGCAGAGGACCGGTGAAGGAGTTGTAACGACAGGGATTTCCCCCCTGGGGGAGTAAAGGAGCACGTGTGTCCAGTTTAGATGTCGATAGAATATTACAATCTATCAAGGATCTTCCCGCATTCCCGGCAACAGTCCAAAAGGTGTCGGAACTGATGAGTGATGACGAGTATGCGATGACGGATCTCGTCAACGCCGTTGAATACGATCAGGCAATAACGGCCAATGTCCTGAGAATGTGCAACTCGGCTTATTTCGGCTTTCCCCGAAAGATATCCTCTCTCCGACAGGCTCTCTCGTATCTGGGGCGAGAGAATATTATCCGCATAGTCAGTACGGCCAGAATATCCAAATACTATAGGGATGTTGAAGGGTATCGACTCAAGGCGGAAAAGTTATGGGAACACTCCGTGGGGGTGGCCCTGATGTCTCGAATCCTCTCAGAGAAGATTTACGGTCGTGAAGAGCCCTGGCTTTTCACGACGGGTCTGCTGCACGATATAGGGAAAAATGTTCTTGGAGAATTTGTGAATGAATCCTTCCAGAAGGTCATGAGTCTGGTTTCGGACGAGAAGTATTCGTTTCTTGAAGCGGAGCAGGAAATGCTCGGTATGAATCATGCGGAGGTAGGGGGCAGGATTGCATCATTATGGCGCTTTCCGAAGGAAATGATCGATACCATCATCCATCATCACCGACCTGATTTGATGGAAGAGGGCGACAACACCGGTGCATACCTCATCTACCTTGCGGATAAGGTCTGCATGATGATGGGAATCGGTGGCGGGGGGGCGGACGATTTGGCCTACCGGGGATTGAAGGGAGCGATGGAGAAATTCAAGATTCACCACAGAGAGCTTGAGGTAAGTATGATTCGCCTGTCTGATGAGATTGAGAAGGCGAAAGAACTGGTTAAGCTGCTTTAATACAATAGAATTACCGGAGATTGACAGGGAGAGTAACGCCCCCTGTCGGTTTTGAGGGACAAGGAGTGGTCATGGCATTCAATATATTAATCGTTGATGATTCACGTTCAATGAGATCAGTCATCAAAAAGGTTATTTCCATGTCCGGGTTTAAGGTGGATCAATGTCTTGAAGCTGAGAACGGAAGAGAAGCCCTGGATCTGTTGGCTTTACACTGGGTGGATATCATTCTCTCGGATATCAATATGCCGGTGATGAGCGGATTTGAGATGCTGGAAGTGTTGGGAAAGGACAGCCTTCTGGGGAGTATTCCCGTTGTAGTAATAAGCACGGAAGGCAGGGAAGAGCGCATGCGGAATGCCTTTGAACTAGGGGCAAAGGGTTTCATCAAGAAACCGTTTTTGCCCGAGGATATCAAGAGAGTACTTTATGAGGTTATAGGGGTGGATGATGGAGAGTATGGAGACAATGAAGGAGATGATGGAGACCTCGATTTTTGAGGTCTTTGAGAAGATGTTCTATGTATTTCTCGAACCTGATGGTGTCGAATGTCCCGATTATGATGCGGAGGCACTCGTCAGTTTCAGCGGTTCCATGAATGGAAAGATGAGTCTTATGCTTTCGGAGAAGGTAACAAAGGTTATGGTTAAGAACATGCTCAATCTGGAGGAGGAAGACATTACGGACAGAGAAGTAGAGGATTGTTCGAAAGAGGCCGTGAACATGGCCTGTGGGAATTTCCTCGCAAAGCTGGATGATACCGAACGATTTGATCTTTCCATCCCGGTCTTTCTGAACTCCCCTCGGTCTGTTTTGAGACAGGGTGATGATACGATCAGCCTGAACCTTATTTCTGATGACGGAGAAGTGGGAGTGATCATGCAAGTATTCTCCAAAGGTGACTAAGGTGGTTTCGCCCACAATGGTTTGAAAGGACCTGTCGAAAAAACAGGAGAGGATGAAACGCTTCATAACCCGATTATAGAGAAGGGGTACGTGTCATTGAAAAAAATACGAGTATTGATTGTTGATGATTCCGCGATCGTGAGAAAGGTTTTTTCAGAGGAGCTTTCGAAGTTTCCTGACATCGAGATCATAGGGACGGCCCCCGATCCCTTCATTGCCAGGGACAAGATCGTACATCTCAAACCCGATGTGATCACTCTTGATTTAGAGATGCCGAAGATGGACGGAATGACCTTTCTGAGGAAACTGATGAAGTTTTATCCTCTCCCCGTCGTTATAGTCAGTTCTCTGACCCCGCAGGGGGGAAAGATGACGCTTGAAGCGCTGGATTACGGGGCGGTTGAAGTGATCGGAAAACCGAGCGGTTCCTACAGCGTTGGGAACATGAGCGATCAACTGGCAGACAAGATCAGGGCAGCATCGAAAGTGAGAGTGACCAAGAGAAGTATCGGACAGGGTCCTGAAACGGCCAGGTCCGAACCGATCAAGGCCCTCAGCCAGACCACCAACAAGGTTGTCGCTATCGGCGCCTCCACCGGCGGGACGGAGGCGTTGAAGAATGTCCTGATCAAGATGCCCGTAAATGCACCGGGAATCTTGGTGGTGCAGCATATGCCGGCCAACTTTACCAAGTCTTTTGCGGATAGATTGGATGAACTGTG
>JAFGQD010000032.1 GCA_016935875.1 Deltaproteobacteria bacterium | reverse complement strand
TATCCATAAATTCACCTCAGTATGTTAATTATGAATCTCGACACATCTCTCGCTTTTTTTGCATCAAACAGAACGCTCGTACTTCTCAATAACAATCCTCTTCTGCGCATATACGTACATAACAAAAGGAGGACATCAAGAAGATGCAAGGAGGGCATAGTTCAATGCATCTAAACTCTCGATATCCCCCTTATTGAAGCAATTGCGAGGGGATGGATTTGTTTCTATAAGCATGTTGGGATTGAGAGCCAATGTCCGATTGAGCCTGTTCAACTAAAAGCTAACATACTGCCATCTACAGTAATAGTTTCAGCAAGAGACTATCGTTTTCATTACTTTTATGTGTCAGAAAAGGCATATGTCATTCATGGCATAAAGTCAAGGCAATTTTCGCATTATTTATTGGAAGAATTACGCTTGAGATGAAAAATAAAAAGTGAGAATTTTTCATACACAACCGATATAATATGGAATTGAATGTGTTTCCGGTTCATACTCTCCTGACATATTTTTTTCTCTCAAATGATGTTGCCGATTGATTCTCAACACGGTTATCAGATGATTGTGCGCTCGTCTTAGTACGTATTAAACGCCTTTCAGATCAGTTTAAAACCGTCGCATTTTGATTAACAGGTTATACATTCTCTCAAAGGTTTTGCCGTAGGGGGGATAGATAAAAGAAGCACCAACGGGATTCACGGCCTGTGTGAATACGGGGCGGAGTTTGGAAAACTCCATGAAGCCTTCATAGCCGTGATACTGGCCCATGCCACTGTTGCCTACTCCGCCAAAGGGCATGTCGTGCTGTGCAACATGCATTGCGCAGTCGTTAATACACACACCGCCCGACATGGTATTCATGCATACTTTTTCCTGTAGTGCGCGGTCTTCCGTAAAAAGATAGAGGGCGAGCGGCCTTTCATGTGAATTGATGTATGAGATACACTCGTATATATGTGTGTAGGTTTTAATCGGCAGTATCGGGCCGAAGATCTCATTTTGCATCAGTTCCATCTCTACGGTAACATTCAGGACTATCGTGGGCTGAATCTTCCTGAGCCCCGCATCCGATTCGCCGTCGGGGAGAAGGTTGACCAGTGTTGCGCCCTTTGAACGGGCATCGTCCAGGACCGCCACAAGACGATTATAGCTTTTAGCGTCTATTATGGAAGTATAGTCAACGGATTCAAGCTCAGAATAGCGGTGCCGTATAATCTTCTTGGCCCTTTCCACGAAAACATCCACCATCTGTTCCGGCAGAAAAAGATAATCAGGGGCGATACAGGTCTGTCCTGAATTTATAAATTTTGCGTAGAGAATACGCTCTGCCGCTTGTCTGATATCGAAATCTTCACATACTATCGTGGGAGATTTTCCCCCCAGCTCAAGGGTCACCGGTGTCAGGTTTTCGGCGGCGGTCTTCATCACGGTTCGCCCGGACGCGGGTGAACCCGTAAAAATAAGGTGATCAAAGGGAAGGGGAGTGAAGTCGCTGGAAGATACCCCGGGAAGGACTGCGATAAGATCTTCGCCAAATGTCTCAGAAAACAATCGATGGAGCAGACTGCAGAGTCTTTGTGAATTTGTCGCCATCTTGATCATACAGCGGTTGCCTGCGGCAAGGGCGCTGGTCAGGGGGCTGATTCCAAGGAACATGGGATAATTCCAGGGAACAATAATCCCGACCACCCCTTTCGGTTGCGGGATAACCCGATTGCGGGCTCCCCT
Organism: Deltaproteobacteria bacterium; assembly: GCA_016935875.1. Taxonomy (GTDB): domain Bacteria; phylum Desulfobacterota; class Syntrophia; order Syntrophales; family UBA2210; genus UBA2210. The sequence goes on along the minus strand of JAFGQD010000032.1, from coordinate 5,215 downwards.
GAATGTCACTGCTACATGCCTGGGCTGAATCTTCATCCACTTTTTCAATTTACGACGCGTATGACGCAAACCCGAAACAGCGGGAAAGATTTCGAGAATCATGGTTTCGTGGCGTGAGCGGTTTCCAAAGTCCTCTGATATGGCATCCGCTATCTTCTCCTGGTTGTCCACGAGCAGTTGCTCCAGCTTACTGAGTATCTCCAGACGTTCGGTTAATGATAGATACGGTTTTTCCAGGCAGGCCGCCCTCTGACGATTGAAGATTTCACGGATCGGACCCTTTGTGTTATTATATATAATTTCTGATTTTTGACTCATAAAATCCTTTTCCCTTTCAGATAAATGACCAAAGCATGATTAAGGATGCTTCTTTATATGTTGGAAGATAGAGATACTACAAACGTATGCCAAGAGGGAGCACTCATCGTTCTTTTATCTTGTCTTACCGCTATTCCGGTGTTTTGGGATTGAGAGCAAACGTCCGATTGCCCTGTTCAACTAAAAGTCGAAACACTGACCAACCGCAATAATGGTCTCTACAGGATGCCATTGTCTTCATCACTTAAATATGCTCAGAATGACATATGTTCTTTAATAGCATAAAGTCAAGGTAATTTTATCATAATGTAAATGAAAGTGGCACCTCATTTACAAGAGGGTATTTTCCCTTATATGTCGGCTTGACTTAGGGTAATCAAGAATGTAAAAGGCAATAAATGGATACCCCGTCTAAGCAAAAAGGCGGGGTTTTATTTTGAACGACAGCGTATAATCTCTCCTCCTTTCCAGGTGGCTGGAACGGTGAGGAAAAGAGACGCTGTATGGAAAATTGAAAAGGGAAGTATCATATGGCTACACCTGCCACAACATGGAAATCTGATGGGTTGCTCCTCTTGACCGCCATTATCTGGGGAACTGCCTTCGTGGCGCAACGTGTGGGAATGGATTTTGTGGGACCCTTTACCTTCAACGGTGTCCGTTTTGCCCTGGGAGCCCTTGTGCTTTTGCCCCTGATTATGTCTCACAAAACAAGCAACGGCGTGGACCGTTCGAACGTGAAGCCTGCCAGCAGGAGTGTCATCATTATTGGTGGACTCCTGGTCGGTTTATTTCTCTTTGCCGGATCCTCGCTTCAGCAGATGGGCATCATCTACACCACGGCGGGAAATGCGGGTTTTATTACGGGCCTTTATGTCGTTATCGTCCCCATTATGGGACTCTTATTCAGGCAGAAGACAACTGCCGGGACCTGGATCGGTGCCTTTCTTGCAGCATCCGGACTCTATCTTCTCAGTGTGACCGCTCAGTTTACAATGGGATACGGAGATTTTCTCGTTCTCCTGGGTGCTTTCTTCTGGGCCGGGCATGTGCTCATTATCGGATGGCTGTCGCCCAAATTCAATTCATTCAAACTTGCCTTCTTTCAATATGCCGCATGTTCGGTTTTGAGCCTTGTGACGGCTGCTTTCTATGAGCCCATGTCAATAGATGGGATCTATCGGGCCGCTATCCCCATTCTCTATGGAGGCATTATGTCGGTCGGCATAGCTTACACCCTGCAGGTGGTGGCGCAAAAAAGGGCACATCCGGCACACGCGGCGATACTCCTGAGCATGGAATCGGTCTTCGCGGCCATTGCGGGGTGGTTTCTGCTGGATGAGGTGATGTCACTGCGGCAACTGGGGGGCTGTGCGTTGATGCTTTCCGGCATGCTGTTATCGCAGCTCTGGGGACTCGCGTCTTCAATGCGGTCTATAGACGAAAAGCCATCCTCTCAGGGACGATAAATTGATAACGTTTCCTCCATCCGGTCCTTGGTATCCGGCAATAACGGTCTATTCATTCTCTACTTTCTATCGCTTTTCAAAATGCCCTGCGGGGGGTAATGTCCTTTTATCCCTGGAAAACCGTATGGAGCCGGTCGGGCATACATCCCTGCACGTATAACAGGAGAAACAATCGGGTATTGTCTTTTTATCACGCCTCAGGATGGCGCCCATGACCGTCGAGGGACACGCGGCAGCACACTTCTGACAGGCGATGCATGTTTCGTAATCAACACTTACCCTGACACGGCTTATCTTCTCTATGAGCCAACCCACCAAACCGAAAGGACAGAATAGGTGGCACCACGGCCGATAGATGAAGAGGCCGGCCACAAGGAGCAGGGTGATGAATATTCCGCCCGTGAACACTATATGCTCAGGTTTAAATACCTTGAAGGGATCGATTGGTTCAATTATATCAAATCCCCACAAAAAAGCGACAAGCGTAAACAGACCCAGGAATGCTATACGAAGGGTGTTTGTCAAGACAAAGGGCAATTTGATCTGCCTCCCGATAACGGCTTTGTGCTTGTCGGTCCGGTTAATATGAAAAATGAGGTCTTGCAGAGCCCCCACTTGGCAACCCCAGGCGCAGATATACTTGTTTACGAGAAAAACAAAGACCAAAAAAACCGTCAGGGCGATCATCCGGGGAGGAAAGATGGCTCCTGTCGTACCGTAGAGGTGAATGGCATCCTTTACCGTGCCCATCGGACTTGGATCAGAACCGAGGCCGACACCAAAGATCAACACAGCGGCGAAAAGCAGCCATTTCCTGAGTTGTGGGGTAATCTTTCGTCGGTTAAAAATCAGGTAAACTATACCGAGAAAGAAGGCCCAGAGAACGAATTTGACCAGGATCTTGATCCAGTTTTTGGAGGAGTGCTCGGAGGCCAACGCCAGTTTTTTAAGGACCAGCATTGAAATCTGATCTGAAGTGCCGTACTTCTCCAACTTATTGTCCAGATCTGATTTCGTCTGAAGGTCAAATATGGTCTTTAAGACCTGATTTGGGAAAGCATTAGCTTGACCGAATTGTGTAATAGTCATTCCTTTTTCAATTATCAGAGTATCAGGCTTAGGCAGTTTTTCAGCTTTGCCACCCCATATCCTGTCTGATAGTAATGACAATCCGATCACAATGACAATCAGAAGAATAAAGAGTACAATAGTACTCGACGGTGATTGTTTAATCATGTGTCTTCTCCTGAATTGGCGGTGTTGATACATTACGGAAACTCCCCGTTGTACGACCCCGAGGACTCTTTCTTAAAACTACACACTTTTCCCGATATCCGTGGCCCATTCTCCGGCAACCTCCCGGATGCCCGTAGCCACACTATTCTTCATCCGATTTCCGGTGAGCTGCAGACATGCTGTGGAGTGTCCATCCAATAATGATTCCTATCGCCAGGATAAAAAACATCAACAGTGCCCGCGACATCGACAGGGTCCAGAACAGAAACCGTATCTCGACAACCGTAACGTTCTGAATAATGAAAAGCACGGCCAGGCCGGCCAGGATGAGGCTGATAACCAGTTTCGTATTCATCAGACGTCCTCCCTTTCACCTTTATCGATATGTTTGCGATCTAAAATGCCTTTACATGCAGAAGCGCATCGCGGATCTGCAGAAATGCGATCAGGTACTCAAAGAGCATACGCCACATTATTTCCATGAGTACACATATAACCATAAAGATCAGAATAAAAGCTAATCGTATTCTTTTATCAATAACTTTTTGATAAACAAGCTTATCTATTTGTTCCTCTATGGCATAGACTAAGGGGTGCTTTTGTCTCACCCTCAATAATGTAAACCAGCACAGAAATGGTATCCCCACAGCTCCGACATAATAGAAGGGAACCAGGACATATAAACTGATAAACCGTTTAAAGAAGATAAAGTCCAATAAGATTTGCAAGTTAGAGCCTCACATCGTAACGTGTTTCATGATAGGCTTCAGGCATGGCCGGCAAGCGGGCCAGGAGGACCCTTGAAGGGCACGTTACGTACCGAATACGCGCCTGAGTAAATCAGTGTTCGCTGAACGGCATCCCGTCGGATAGTCGATTTCTCTCCGGCCGATTCATGGAAGATCCTCTGATAAGGATTTCCTTTTTCGTGAAGATAGTATAAGAAAAACGGTCTCGTGAGTCAATGGGATAAAGAACACCGCGGAGGGTCTTATTCCTGCTGAGTGCTCCCGCGGTGCGAACCTGTGAGTGTTCAGGCGGAGATTCTTTCATTGCTGAGTTCGAGTCATCTCTTTCATAGTCTTCACCATGATGATGCTCATGATGAGCCACGCAAGACCGAATGCGAATCCCGCCATCACATCGGTGGTCCAGTGCACATTCAGATAGATCCTGCTTATGCCGATTGAAAGAATCAGCAGCGATAAAGCTGCAACGATAGCAGTACGTTTTATCCCTCTTTGCATCACCTGCCAGGTGATGTACATGAGAAAACCGTAGATGATGATCGCCGAAAAGGAGTGGCCGCTGGGGAAACTGAAGCCGTGCGACAGGGCCAGTTGGGGCATCGGCCGGGGGCGATGAAAAAAGAGCTTCAGAAGGATGAGGAGTGTCTGGCCAACCCCCGCAGCAATAAAGAGGGCGAACAGATCCCCCCAGTTCCTGAGGAAGAGAAGATAGAGGGCAAGGAGCAGGACGACCGGCGCGAGCAGGTAAATACTCCCGAAGCCGGTAAGGGCGGTCATAACCTTTGTCAGCCCCGGGGTGACGAGGCCCTCTATGAATGACTGCATCTTGAAATCGAGGGCAAAGAGCATTTCCCTGTCGATCAGGTCTTCCACGATTTCACCGAAACTCATGAGGGCGAGGATGAGGACGATGAGCGAGAGGGTAAGGTTCAGTCCGTACCACCTGCCCGCGCGAAAGCGGTCTTTAAGAAGGGGCCATGCTTCGGGCATCAGTTCCTTTAGTTTTTGATCGGCCTGAAGGAGTCTTTCCCAAATCAGATTCCGTTTTTTGCTGAGGACCGAATAGAGGTACAGCAGTGCAAGGCCGGCAACAAAGGCGGCAATCCCCACGCGGCCGAGATATATTCTGATGATGTCCCAGCTCCTCCCGAGGAAAAAACCGATCAGAGAGAAGACGACCGCCCACGCGATACCGCCGGCGGCGTTATAGAAGAGGAATCTTCCGTAGGGCATCCGGGAAATGCCAGCCACCACCGGGGCAAAGGCCCTGAGCCATGCCATGAAACGTCCCAGAAAGACGATCTTTCCGCCGTATTTCATGAAGGCTTCTTTGGTCTGATCAAGATATTCCCTTTTTAAAAAGAAGAAGTGGCCCCATCTGAGGAAAAAGGGCTCGCCGAACCGGGAACCGATGAAATACCCCACCGTGTCGCCCAGAACGGC
>JAFGQD010000186.1 GCA_016935875.1 Deltaproteobacteria bacterium | reverse complement strand
CCTGAACCAACCCGTAAGGAGTTGTTTATGATGCTGAAAAAAACCTATCTGTTATTTTCATTAACGGTAGCTGCTTTTCTCTTATCTACACTGGCCATGTATTCCAAGACTGGTGCGCAGGATGTCCAGAAGGATGAGGGATATTATATTGAAATGGGAATGGGCTATTTTAACAAAGGTTACTATGATGTATTGCCAAAAAACAGAAAGGATGAGGCATCGTTATATCTTGAGCACGCAATAACAGCATTCAAAAAGGCGATCGCCATAAACAAAGATTGTGTTCAGGCCCACCGAAATCTGGCGAGGGTATACTACGTTCAGAAACGGTATGTAGAGGCTGCCGAGCAGTATCAAAACGTCACTGATCTAAGCCCCTCAGATATAGACACCTATGTCATCACAGCATTAGCCTATACAAAGGCACAGAGATATGCCGAGGCAATTGAACGGCTGAACATTGCCAAGACCTTTACTGCTGATGAAGCGGTTATTCAGAAATTAGACGATTATATCAACAAAATCGAAGAAGAGAAACGGTTGAGATAGAAAAGGGAAAGGGATAGTATCAATGGATAATCGATTTGGAAAGAAGTTCTTTTTTATATCGGCTCTGCTTTTTTTTACCCTGTTCGTCGGCTTTATTTCCATTGCCCGATCCGGAGACACTCACTCAGCGTATTACAGTTCAAAGAATGACAGGATATTCTGGTTTATTCAGATGTCTGATATTCATATCGGGGCAAGGGGAACCCAGGACAGCCAAAATCTGCAATGGATTGTCACGGACGCCAAAAACATTATAGACCCCGGTTTTATCGTGGCAAGCGGAGACTTAACCGATTCAACAAATGGAAATATCTTTGGTTTTCCTGACGGCCCCTATCAGGAAGAATGGAATGAGTACCGGGCGATATTGAATCAAGCCGGTATCGACGCAAGCGTCTATTACGACATCCCGGGCAATCATGAAGCTTACAACGACCACGACTTTTCATATTATCTCGCAAACTCTGTCCAGGGCCAGGCCACCGGGCAAACCCAGATTTCGTGGACCCGGGAGTTTGATTTTGGGAAATATCATTTCCTGGGTATCAATACTGCCGACAATACCGGCGATCCGTTCAGCCTTTTTTTTCCATGGGGCGACCACGCCGGTCTAGATGAAAACGAACTGACGTTCATTCATGCTGCGTTGGAAGAACACCGGGATACCGATATAACCCTGATATTCGGCCACCATCCGGTCACTGATACCGGTTATTCTACAGACACCTGGCTCTTTTACGGCCAGGAGCAGATCATCGGCTACCTGGACTCATACGGGGCCTCCTTATACGGGTATGGACACACCCACCGATTCGGAGAAGATATCTTTTCCGGCAATTCTTACACGGGATTCATGCAGGGTGAAGGAATCTATTATTTCAATATAGCATCCCTGGGAAAATCGAGCGAAAATCAGTACAGCATCATTGCGGTGGATTGTAATGGGATATCGATACTCACCACAAATGTCGATACGTGGCCGGCGGTTTTGATAACCGCGCCACTGGATAAGGACTTTGGAGGCGCCATGAATCCCTATGCCTATACTGTTCCAAGTTTGAAAAGGAACCCTGTCAGGGCATTGGTTTTCGATCCCAACTCATTAACAGGGGTGCACTACAGGATTGATGCCTCCGGAGAATGGCTCCTCATGAACCCGGTGCCCGAAAACCCTCATCTGTGGGAGGCTGTATGGGATGCGTCCGCCCTGCCGGAAGGAGAGCACTCTGTAGAGGTTCGGGCCGCTTCCGCCTCGGGCACGAGCACGGCCCTCATTTTGGTCAACGTCGTTCCTCCAATTATATTACCCTGGCTACCACTTCTGCTCCTCTAATGGCAATCAGATCCGCGGTATATATCGGTATGTGTCCCGGAATCGCTTAATCCAAAAGGAGATTGAGAATCGGTGGGATTGCGTTCAGTCCTGTTACCTCCAATAACGCCCCTGCGCTGGTCACGCTCCCCTGTTCGTCGGATACCACCACGGCATAAGTGGCCTGATCAGAAGGCTGCACGTTAGTGATCGTCAAGGTGGCATTGTTCTCATCAGGAAGCGGGACCCCGTCTTTCAGCCATAAGAATTCAGCCTCCGGCGTTCCATCGGCAACGACCTCAAATATCGCTGTCTCACCACGCCCCACTGTCTGATCAGTCGGCTGTTTTGCAATGCTCGGAAGTCCCACTGTTTTATGTACTTCATAAAGAAACCGTTTTAAAGCGGGGATATTCTTGCGCGTATTCAGGAAATAAGGAACGCCGATGGTGGGAATAGCTTCTGGAATGTTCCAGAACTCGGGCACCGGAGGCGGTTGGCCGGGGTCAGGTCCCAGGTAGTAGGAGTAATCCATCAGATCCGCTGTGCCGTTCGGCTCGATTCCATCCGCTTCGGTATTATTCCCGTATTGAAAATGGCCCGTGCCTTTCAGGGAATACCCGTCGCCCACTACAAACGACCAGAATCCGCCTTCGAAAGTCTCGTTACCCACAAAATTCTGCCTGTCCGCGAGATTGTCGGTCATGTTGAGCCCGTAGAGTTCGGCCCGGTTGCGGAAAAAGGTGCTGAGGGGGCCGTTGGCTCCGTGAGAGTCGTCCAGCCAGATGTGCTGGCACACATTGCCTTCGAACAGGTTTCCGTAAGGGTAGTTGCCGTGGCCGGTGATGTCGGAGGAGATATCCGATGGGGGTTCGGTGCGTTCAGGTTCACGGGAGTAATTGTAACCGAATACGTTGCCGTTGGCCCCCGCCTGCACGAGCATGGAATGCCGAAGATGCTTCAAGATGTTGTCCTCTATGAGACATTCCCCGCTCTTATACTGCACCTTGACGCCGTAACCTGACCCGCCCCCGTCGTACTCGTGCGCGTCGTGCAGATAACAACCGGTCACCTCGATCTGTGTGCTCCCGGAGATACCCACATGCGCTCCGAAGGCGTCAGAGCTCTCAACACCCCTGATCCAGCACCGGGCCGCATAGAGGAAAGAGACGGTATATGTATTGTCCCGCTGTACGGTCGTTCCTGTGAGCAGTCGGCTTATCTTCAAATTCTCTATCCCGACTTCTGTAATAGGGGTAATCTTTCTGATTTCAGGGTGCAGATCGGCGTCGTAGGTGATCCTTAACGGGCTTTGGAGGGTCAGGGTGTTCCCCGAAACGCCGGAAATCCTGAGGATCTGGCCCACCACATAGGCGGCCCAGTCGCTGGCCTGCCAAGCGGGGTCGTTTTCCTCCCTGATCTCGGCGTAGTCTCCGACATGAAAGACACTCCCATCGGCGACATCGATGGTAGAGGAGTGGATCATATGACCGGATACCACATCCTGAAATGTCCCGGGCTGATTTGCCGATATATTGATACAGTGACCCAGGACCCGAAACAAAAGAGATGTGTCAGTCGGCCTTTCTCCCCTGAGGACAACACCTTCGGGCACATTAATTTGTGACTCCAGAAAATAGGTGCCGGCCGGGAAATAGATCACACCCGGAGCGCCGGCCAATGACGCAATCGCCGCTGATACAGCGGCGTCATCATTTATAATACCGTCACCAAGGGCGCCGAAGTCCTGGACATTCACAATCGTTCGAGGGGATGGAATCTCTCCCGGATAGCCCGCCGATCTCCATCCGGATATGAACGTTCGGTCTGCCGGGATAACCTGGCATAACCCATTTGAAGCCGCGAGCACCAAGGCCGCCAGTGTCAGGGCACCCGCCAATACCCGGGGACAATAACACCATCTTTTCATGAACTGTTTCCCCCATTGCTTCTTTTTGCGAGAAGTTGCTGTTCTTTGAATCAATTTTTGAGAGAGACCATCTTGTCTATCTGAACGATGATTGGCGAGAGGGCTGTACGCTCCAAAATCCACAGGGTGTCCTGACCGGGTTTATCCCGTTGGAAAATATTGAGAAAATATCTTAGACATGATCTTCGTCCGGATAACCGCAATCAAGATGACACCGGCTCAACTGAGACATATCAGTCATCAAGCAGCAGCAACATAAGCCACGGCATCGCTTTGGTGGTATTCCGACAATAATGAATTATCCCCGTCCCCCAGATCAAAGAGCTGATATCATCGACGATCAGATTCCCGCAATCTGCGACTACGCCGCTGGAGAAGTCAACAGTTCCGCCACTCTCGACGGTCAGGTCCAGGCAGTTTAAGTCGAGCGTCGAGCCATTCAGTGTGAATGTGGCCCCGTCATGAATAATCAGCCCTTCGGCAAAGGCCGAGGGGCTGCCGGATAACAAAACCGCTAAAAAGAATACCAACGCCATACAAAAACCCGGTCTTCTCATGATT
>JAFGQD010000185.1 GCA_016935875.1 Deltaproteobacteria bacterium | reverse complement strand
TACAATACCTTCCTATTGCATGCCATGGGTATTCGCCTCAGGCATCAGCAGATAAAAAGGGGATCCTCAGGCCTCGGCATACTCCAGTTTGATACTGTCAAGCTCCACCATGTCTTGGTGTTCCGCCCTGCCGTAGAAATCAATCACATCCCTGACCGGGCCATATATCGTTCCCGTGGCCTTTATCTCATATTCGTGCAGCGGAGCGTAGGCCTCCACTCCTTTGCCCTCCGGCATCACGGTCTCTTTGGGCTTATAATCCCGTACCTCGATCCCCTCCGCCGGATCTCCAAACAGGATCATCAGTTCCTCCCCCAGTTCCCTGGTATATGCCCGGTAACGGAAGCCGAAGGACGCCCGGCTGATCTTCTTCTCGGAGGTTATCTTCAACGCGAGTTGATCCTTTCGCCTCTCCAGGGCTCCCTCCAGGAGTTTGAGGAATTCGGCACCAATGATAAGGTGAAAGCGGTTACCCTTGACGCCGATAAGACGCATCATCTGGCCGAACCTGCTCTCATTCTCCACATGGTGATCCTCTTCGAAGATCGCCTCTCCCTGAATCCCTCTCCCCTCAAGAAATCCGATCACAAACCCCCTGATGCGGTCGAGTGATCCCTCTATCACCATCTCATAATACTCACTGTTCATACCTCAACCTCCTTTCTGTTCATAATTTCTTACTCCCCCTAAAAGAATATAAATGTGACAAGGATAAAGACAGGAACGAGAATAGGAATTGAGTATCTTATCATGTACCCAAAGAAACTGGGCATGTTGACCCCGGCTTCTTCCGCAATAGACTTTACCATAAAGTTGGGAGCATTGCCTATATAGGTATTTGCCCCCATAAAAACGGCTCCCGCTGAAATGGCCTTCAGATACATACTAAACTCAGGATTTGCCGTAGCCGCCGTAGCCGCGAGTGCGCCGGGCACCATAGTCTCCGTAATGCCAAGCTTACCGAGAGCAAGATTGAAAAAGGTAAGATACGTGGGGGCGTTATCGAGGAAGGATGACAAGGCGCCGGTGACCCAGAAGTAATGATAGGATTCTTTTACAACAGACACAAGACTGGACAGGGCTCCACCACTGCCCGCCTTCAATATCGCCAGAGCCGGGATGATTGTCATGAATATGCCCGCAAACAGCTTCGCAACCTCCATAATGGGGAACCAACTGAAGTCATTCGCCTCTCTTAATTTCCTGGATGTAAATACGAGGGAAAGGATCCCCATTGTTATAATACCAAGATCTCTCACTATGCTCTGATATTCCAGATGTACCCCGATCACGCTGAGATGCCCCGGCTTCCAGTAGCCACTCATAAGCACGAGGATGATCACGCCGGCGAGAAACACAAAGTTGATAATCCCCTCAATCTTGAAAGGGATCTTTTCTTCTGCAGACTCGGCATTAATCCGATTTTTCTCGTTTCTGTAATACAGAGTGTCAACAATAAAAAACAGTGCCAACAACAGTGCGGATGCTGTCAACATGTGCGGCAATATACCTGTTGTAACCCAGAAGAACGGAACATTATGGAGAAATCCGAGAAAAAGAGGGGGATCGCCCAGCGGCGTGAGAGAGCCGCCTATATTAGCCACGAGAAATATAAAGAAGCAGACTATATGCGTCTTCTTCAGCCGGTCTTTGTTCGCCCTGAGAACCGGGCGTATCATAACCATGGCCGCCCCCGTCGTCCCCACCAATGACGCCAGTATCGTGCCGATCATCAGCATCATCGTATTGAGAGCAGGGGTGCCCTTCAGAGACCCTCTGATGACGATCCCTCCGGCTACCGTGAACAGACCCCACAGGAGTATGATGAAGGGAATATAGTCTATCAGATATATATGGAGTATGTGATACACCGCCACATCCTGATAGAAAAAGAGGAAGGGTGCGGCAAAGAGTAGCGCCCAGAAGGCGGAGATCTTTCCGAAATGATTATGCCAGAAATGAGGTAACAGGAGAGGACACAGGGCTATGGACAAAAGTATTCCGGCAAAGGGAAGCGCCGTCCAGACATGCAGTTCCGTCCCGATATCATGTAAGCCATGAGTGGCAGCCTCCGCCGCAGCGGCGAACTCTGCGAAAACAAGACCGAAAAGTAGACAAACCGGGGCACATATCAGGAAATTCAGCAACCGCTTCCTTGATTTCTCCATGAATTGATGCCTCCTCCACAGAAAAAACAAGCCAAGAGAGCAAGCCCCCTTGGCTTTTACATATTTATCGCCGTAACATAACGGATATACATGATATTATGCTGAAATCACACCTCTATATTTTCTCTGCGACCTTAAGTCGTGCCTCAGCCATGTCCAGAGTTTTCTTCACCTTTTCGTAATCGGGATCATCCTTGTTTATTCCGGCCAACTGCGCTTCCGCGGATTCCTTGTCTTTTTGAGCTTCCTCCCTTTTTATATACTCCGCTTCCTCGATTGATTCAACAAGAACTGTCGCCTTGAGATTCGTTATCTCCGCGTATCCGTCACCGGCAACATAATATGTCTTCTTATTGTCTTTCGTATAATTGAGTTCACCAAATTTTATAGAACTCAAGAGCGGCGCATGACCGATCAATACCCCGAATTCTCCTTCGCTTCCTGATAATGTCACCTCTTCGACAACATCGCTGAACGCGAGCTTTTCAGGTGTTACTATCTCCAACATCAGTTGATCGGCCATCTAACAATCCTCCGACTTATTCTTCCGTAAGTTTAGCTGCTTTTTCCTTGACATCTTCTATGCCGCCGACCATGTAAAATGCCTGTTCGGGAAGGTCATCGTGAATCCCGTCCAGGATCTCCCTAAATGCCTTGACCGTATCTGCGACCGAAACGAACTTGCCCTCCGTACCCGTAAACTGAGCGGCCACAAAGAAGGGCTGCGAGAGAAATCTCTGAATCTTTCTCGCCCTGCTGACCGTCAATCTGTCTTCTTCGGAAAGCTCATCCATCCCGAGGATCGCAATGATATCCTGGAGGTCCTTATACTTCTGGAGGATAATCTGTACCTCTCGCGAAGTCTGATAATGTTCTTCACCGATGACGTTCGGATCCAGAATACGCGACGTGGAATCGAGGGGATCAACAGCAGGATAAATACCAAGCTCCGCTATGGGACGGGAAAGAACGACCGTTCCGTCAAGGTGAGCAAACGTGGTAGCCGGTGCCGGGTCGGTCAGGTCATCCGCGGGAACATAGACGCACTGCACCGCCGTGATGGAACCCTTGTTTGTCGACGTGATCCGCTCCTGGAGTTCTCCGAGGTCCGTCGCCAGCGTCGGCTGATATCCGACCGCGGAGGGCATTCTTCCCAGGAGGGCCGAAACCTCGGAACCCGCCTGTGTAAATCTGAATATATTATCGATAAAGAGGAGCACATCCTGTCCCTCTTCATCCCTGAAATACTCTGCCGCCGTGAGCGCCGTAAGCGCCACCCTGGCCCGTGCTCCCGGGGGTTCTGTCATCTGGCCGTACACCAGGGCCGCCTTATCGATAACCCCGGAATCCTTCATCTCCAGGTACAGGTCATTACCTTCTCTTGTCCGCTCGCCGACACCGCCAAATACCGAGATACCGCCGTGGTGCATGGCGATGTTATGAATCATCTCCATCATAACGACCGTCTTTCCGACACCCGCACCACCGAACATCCCCATCTTCCCGCCACGGGGGAAGGGGACGAGGAGGTCGATAACCTTGACGCCGGTTTCAAGGACGTGTACCGAT
>JAFGQD010000184.1 GCA_016935875.1 Deltaproteobacteria bacterium | reverse complement strand
GATTTTGGCAGCTCTTTGCGAAATTCGATCTCGACAGGCCATTTGTACTTTGCGAGCTTGTTTATGCAAAACTCCATCAATTCTTTCTCTGAAGCCGTTCTGCCGTCTTTAAGAGTTACGAAGACCTTGACGTTTTCTCCACGCTTCAGATCGGGTATACCGATGGCACAGGCTTCTTCCACCCCGGGATGTTCATAAAATACTTCATCGATCTCACGCGGGTAAATATTATACCCGCTTGATATGATTATATCCTTCTTGCGGTCAACAATATAAAAATAACCGTCCTCGTCCATAGTGGCGATATCGCCCGTATAACACCAGCCGTCTTTCAATGTATTTTCTGTCTCGTCCGGCATGTTCCAGTAGCCTTTCATGACTTGGGGACCCCTGATAATAAGTTCTCCACGTTTACCAACTGGTACATCGGACGTACCGGCTTCAAGATCAACGATGCGGCATTCGGTATCGGAGATGGGGAGTCCGATACTTCCTACCTTGCGCGCGCCACCGGCAAAAGGATTGACATGGGTTACCGGGGTGGTTTCTGTTAATCCATAACCCTCGACGATTATAGCACCCGTAGCCTCTTCAAAGTCACGTATAATCTCAACGGGCATCGGCGCGCTCCCGGAAAAGCATCCTCTGACACAGGTCATATCGGTCTTTTTGATATCGGGATGATTCAGCATACCGATAAACATGGTGGGAACAAGAGGCAGGAACGTGGGTCTGAATTTTCGTATCGCTTCAAGGAGCCGATCCGGATGTGGTCTCGGAACCAGGATATTTCCCCAACCCATATGGACAGCAAGATTCATGGTGGTGGAAAGACCGAAAACATGAAAGAACGGGAGCGCTCCCAGCATTATTCCCTCCCCCCTTTTAAATTGAGGAAACCATGCCTCAATCTGCTGAACCTGGTTGCTCAAATTGGCATTGGTGAGCATAACACCCTTGGAAATTCCCGTAGTGCCGCCGGTATACTGGTACATCGCCACATCGTCAAAACCGATCTTCACATCGGGAGGATTAGGTGGGGATTTCGCGATACAATCCTTCCATCTGTGTACATCGGCAGCCGGTTTTACGTCTGCGGCGAGACCCTTCTTTTTAGCGACAAGCGGGAAAAGAAGATTCTTGGGAAAAGGCAGATAATCTCCGATAGAGGTATAGATAATCTTCCTGATTGACGTTTCGGGTCGCAGGTCTATCATCCTGTTTGCGAGAAGATCGATAGTGATCAAGGCTTTAGAGCGGGAATCGGTAAACTGATATTTTAGTTCCCGATCCGAATAGAGAGGATTATTCATGACCGCTATCGCCCCGAGTCTCAGTATGGCAAAATACGATGCGATACAGGGGATAACATTGGGAAGCAGAATTGAAACAGCATCCCCCTTCCTGATGCCGAAACCGGCGAGGCATGTCGCGAAGCGGTCAACTATTTCTTTCAATTCTTTGAAAGTGACTTTATAGCCCTGAAAAATGAGAGCGACGTTATCGGGAAACTGAACGGCTGTTCTGTTCAGAATTTCCGGCAGACAGATTTCCTCGTACTCGATGCACTCCGGCACGCCCTCTTCGTAAAAGTTAAGCCACGTTTTATCCTGGTACCCGGTTTTTTCAGTCATATCTTCTTTTTACGCAATATCCATTGCATCCCAGATGATTTCGGCTATATCGAGAGCTTCTATCTTCTCCTCCATGTTGCGGTCTTTTATTCCATCGCTCATCATAGTCAAGCAGAATGGGCAGGCAAGGGCAATCTTTTCGGCCTTAACCTTTATAGCCTGATCTGTTCTCATATTGTTGATTCTCTCACCGATATCCTCTTCCATCCACATCCTGGCGCCGCCGGCGCCGCAGCAGAAACTCCTGTCCCGATTTTTTTCCATTTCGGTTAGTTTTATCCCCGGAACGGCTCTCAAGACACTTCTCGGCTGATCATAAATATTGTTGTATCTTCCAAGAAAGCAGGAATCGTGGTACGTGAAACGCCCCGAAACACCTTTATTCAACACAATCTTTTTCTGTGAAATAAGATCGGCTAATATCTCCGTATGGTGATAGACCTTGTAATTTCCCCCGAAGTTTGGATAATCTTTTTTGAGGGCATTGTAGCCATGGGGGCATGTGGTAATAATTTTCTCTACACCGTAACCATTCATTATTTCAATATTCGTCTGGGCAAGTATCTGATAGAGATACTCATTTCCTCCCCTCATGGCGGAATCACCGCAGCAGCCTTCCTCCGTGCCTAAAATCCCGAAGCTGACCCCGGCCGCCATGAGAATCTTGGCAAATGCGGCCGCAGTTTTCTTTCCCCTCTCGTCAAAAGATCCGGAACATCCGACGTAATAGAGATATTCCACATCGGGATCTTCCGATAGAGTCTTTACACCGAGTTCCCTGGCCCAATCTCCGCGCATGTGTGCGCCCATGCCCCAGGGATTCGAATTATTTTCCATATTTCTGTAAGTCAACTGCAGCTCCTGAGCAAAGTCCGCTTCCATCAAAACCTTATACTGTCTCATGCCAACAATCTTAGGCACATGCTCGATATAAACGGGGCAGTGCTCCATACAGTACATGCAGTTCGTGCAGGCCCATAATTCATGCATATCAATGACTTCGCCGAGCATCGCCTTTTGGGGTTCCGGTACCTGGGGGTCTTCCCCCTCTTTCGCGGCTTTCTTCGCTTCAATAACTGCCGGAGCCCTCTCCGCCCAGTATGTTTTAATGTCCTGAATGAGTTTTTTGGGAGAGAGAGGTTTTCCGGAGAGATAAGCCGGGCATCCGTCCTGACATCGCCCGCAGCGCGTGCAGGCATCCGCGTCGAATACCTGTTTCCATGTAAAATCCTCTAACTGAGCTACACCGAAGGACTCGGCATTTTCGAAATCCCGGATGGGTTCGAGCGCGCCGGCGGGTTTCAGCGACTTCATGTACTGGTTGGCGGGAGCAGTGATTATGTGAACCATTTTAGAATAAGGGATATAAGCGATAAAAACCAAGGCCGTGAAGGTGTGAAACCACCATGTGACCTTGTGAAGAGATTCCAGGGTCTCAGTATTGACGCTGGCGAAAATCTTTGCGAGAAGATACCCGACAGGAGACCAGGCGGCCCACGATGGTTCGGTAACGGCAATCCTCAGCCCCTCAACAATGAAACCCGTAACAATTATGCCGAGTATCAGAATAAGGGAGAAAGCGTCGTCAAGGGTGCTGTCAAGCCTGTCAACCTTTCTTATGTATCTCCTTTCGATGGCGAATATTACGCCAATCGCGACAAACAGGCCGAAAATATCCAGGATGAGCGAGAACCAGAGATAAAACGATCCATGATAAAAAGGCAGTCCTATATGGGCTTCGATGGCGTCAACGGCAGCACCCAAAAACAGTACGACAAATCCGAAAAATATCAATCCGTGCATAATACCCGGATAGGCATCCTTAAATGTTCTTATCTGCAGAAAGCCGTTGATAACAAGGGATTTTATTCTTTCGCCCGTATTGTCATTTCTGTTTTCATCCCTGCCCAAGGCAGTCCACATCTGCCATCGCCTGTATATGCCAATGATAAAGATTGCGATTGCGATCGCGGAAAAGAGATAGAGCACGATCTCAAAATTG
>JAFGQD010000183.1 GCA_016935875.1 Deltaproteobacteria bacterium | reverse complement strand
TGCGGCTTGTTGCTTCCCAATGGCATTACGTATCTGAAATTCCAGTTTGCATTGTTGAAGATCGGTGCAACCTTACTCACGTTGGATACACGCCACCGTTCTCATGAACTCAATTTCAGGCTTAAGTTTTCCGGGGCTGGCTGGCTCATCATGGTTGGCCGTTTTCTGAAAGGTAACTTTATAGAGATAATACAGGAGATTAAACCCGGTCTGCCCGAGCTCGAAAAGATCTATGTGGATAATTCCGACATTCCCGATGGTATGCTCGATATAAACGAACTCCTTTCTTACAGGGCGAGAAAAGAGGAACTGGATGATATCCGAAATAACCCCGTGGAAGATTCTGCGGATGCAACCATTCTTTTTACCTCCGGCACCACAGCCGATCCCAAGGGTGTGATCATGTCTCACCGGGCGCGGGTTTTCACCGGTATCCGGATATCAGAGAGAATGTTGATCACCGGTGATGATGTTCTTCTTGATCCTCTCCCTTTCTGCCACGAGTTCGGTGGGTTTACGATTGTGTCTCATGCGGTTGTAAGCGGGGCAAGCATGGTCATCATGGATGTTTTCAATACTGAAGAGGCCCTCCGGCTTATCGATAAAGAGAAAGTTTCCGTTATCTATGGTGTCCCCACGATGTTCTCGTATATCCTGGACTTCCCCCGTTTAAGCGACTACGACGTGTCGTCATTGCGGACAGGCTACATGTCGGGTGCCGCCTGTTCATTGGAACTGGTAAAGAGAGTGCAGAGCGCGGGGTGCAATATCAGCGTGGCCTACGGCCTCTCTGAAGCGCCTTCGGAGACGATCAGCGAGTATGAGGATGCTGCGGAAACGAAATCGAGTACGATAGGCAAACCGATCCGGGATACGGAGGTCAAGATCGTCGATGATAATCGCCGTGAGGTTCCCTTTGGTACGCCGGGGGAGATAGCTATTCGGGGAAAGAATATCCTGAATCGGTACTTCGAACGGCCCGATTTGACCAAGGAGGCCATTGACGAGGATGGATTCCTCTATACCAAGGACCTGGGGAAAATGGATGAGAGAGGATACATCTCATTTTTCGGCAGAAAGGGTGACATGATTCAGACGGGCGGCTTTAACGTCTATCCCGTCGAGGTGGAGGAAGTCCTGTGCAGTCTGCCCTGTGTGGCCAATGCTGCCGCGATCGGATTGAACGATCCCGTTTATGGAGAATCGGTCTGTGCCTGCGTGATCCTTGCCGAAGGACAAGAAGCTACCGAGCAGGATATAATTACGCATTGCGAAAAACAACTTGCTAAATACAAAGTGCCTAAAAAGGTTGTTTTTATGGATGAATTTCCGTTGACGCCCGGCACGACCAAGATCAGGAAAGGCGAATTGCAGAAGATGGTTGCCAAGTAGTATGGGCAACTCTTCCGTGAAGGCAAAAAAACGATAGATGAACAATGTATTGAATGACGGCAGATAAGGAGAGGTGATATGGCATACACAACGATAATAGTGGAGAAGAATGAAGGATGGGCAAAGGTAACGCTCAATCGTCCTGAGGTTATGAACGCGATCAATACAGACATGCGGCGGGAATTGCGTGAAGCCCTGGCTGACGCGGAGCAAGATGACAATATTCGTGTTATTGTTCTGACCGGTAGTAAAAGGGCCTTTGCTCCCGGTGCCGATCTGAAAGAGATGCGTGCATATGACGGCGATATTTTTACTTATGAACATGATAACACCCGTGCGTTTCATGGCCTTTTTAACTTTATTCAAAATGTGAGCAAGCCGGTGATTGCCGTTATCAGTGGTTTTGCCCTGGCAGGTGGTCTGGAAATGGCACTGGCCTGCGATATCATTGTAGCGGCCGAAGATGCCAAGATCGGCGATCAGCATGCTAACTTCGGTATCATCCCCGGTGGTGGCGGCACACAGCGTTTACCGAGAATCGTTGGTCTGCGCAAGGCCCTGGAAATCATGTTGACAGGTGACTGGCTCTCTGGAAAGGAAGCGGAAGAGATCGGCTTGATCAACAAGTCGGCACCGGCTGATAAACTGGAAGAGGCGTACATGGTCTATGTCAACAAACTGAAGACAAAGAGTCCTCTTGCTGCGGCGCGTATCAAAAGGCTTGCGTGGGCGACCCAGGATGTTGACCTCAGGAACGGCCTTGAGATGGAGATCACCACCAGCTGCAACCATTTTATGAGTTATGACATGAAAGAGGGTGTCCTTGCCTTTAATGAGAAAAGGGAACCCAACTATAAGGGAAGATAAAGCATCGTACAAGGGAGCTGAATAATCGTGTCTGAAATATTAAAGGGAATAAAAGTGCTTGATCTGTCTCGCTATATCGCTGGAGCGTATTGCGCTAAAATGCTGGCTGATATGGGGGCTGACGCTATACGGGTGGATGATCCCGGTGGATCGGTTGACAGAGATCAACCGCCATTTGGGCCAAATGGAGAGCCTCTTCAGGTGCTTGCTCTCAACTGCAACAAAAGGGGCATTACGTTGAATCTCCGCGCGGAAAAAGGCAAGCCGCTGCTGCGGAAACTGGTGGAATGGGCCGATGTTATCGTTGAAAATTTCAGCCTTCCTGCCAAGAAACTGTTCGGCGTGACCTACGAGGATCTGAAAGCAATCAATAAAGATGTGATCTTGGTGTCCTTTTCGGGCTATGGATCAACCGGTCCTTATGCCGACGCACTGGCTTTTGATTCGACCGTACAGGGTGAAACCGGAATCATGCTCATTACGGGGCATCCGGGTACCCCCCCCACCCGTGTCGGAATCTCCATTATTGATTTGTCGGCCGGAGTACATGGAGCCCTGGCGGCCACGCTTGCCCTCTACCATCGGAAAGAAGCCGGTGTCGGGCAGTTGGTCGAAGTCGCGCTGATGGATGTAGCCACCTCCATGGTGACGGCCTATGGTGTCGTGCCGGAGTGCGAGGTTAATCATGTGGTGCGTCCCCCCCTTGGCGGCCATGCCTACGGGTGTTATGCCGGAACCTTCCAGACGAAAGAAGGGTGGATTTTTATTTCGGCATTGAACGACGGAATCTGGAAGAGGTTTCTCACGGTGATTGGACGGTTGGACATCCTTGACGACCCACGCATGAAAGATGACTATAGCCGGTATGTAAATCGTGAGCACATCGATCCCGCCGTGAATGCCTGGACGACCGTCAAAACAAGTCAAGAGGCCTTGACATTGCTCCGGGACGGCAGGGTTCCCTGTGGAGAGATAAAACAGCCGGATACGGTGGCACGTAATCCCCAGGTGCAAGCCAGGGATATGATCGTCAACCTGGAGGTTCCGGGGTTGGGCATGTTCCCCTTTCCCGGTGTTCCCATGAAGTTCACCGAGACTCCAGGGGAAGTGAGATGCCGCGCGCCGCAGACGGGAGAACACAATCTAGAGATATATGGCGATATGTTTCATTATCGCCCAGACGAAATTGATACATTCAAGGAAGAAGGAATAATATAAATGATTTCGACTTGAATTTGTCGATGAAGAGGTGTCGGGTACGAGGCTTCCTCGTTGAAGCCCGTCGAAATGAAAACTAATTGAAAACTATTTTTTAGGAGGTTATAAAATGTTAGAATTAAAAGGAAAAGTAGCCGTAGTTACCGGAGGGTCGCGAGGTATTGGAAAAGGCATTTGTGAGGTCCTGGCTGAGCAAGGGGCAGACATCGCCATACTCGATATCCTTGAGGAGGATGGCAATAAAACTGCATCGGAACTTGCCGAAAAGAACGTGAAAGCATCGTTCTATAACTGCGATGTCACCAATAAAGAGAAAGTGGACCAGGATATTGCCCAGATAATAAAGGATTTTGGGCAGATTGATATCCTGGTTAACGATGCCGGCTTTGATAAGATAGAGCTGTTTCTCAAACTGGATCCGAGCTGGTGGGATAAAATCATTGATTTGAACTACAAGCATTTCATTTACACCAATCATGCAGTTCTGCCGCACATGGTCGAACGCAAAAGCGGAAGAATCATCAACATCGGTTCGGATGCCGGCCGTGGTGGCAGCACCGGCGAGGCGGTCTACTCCGGCGCCAAAGGCGCGGTGATAGCCTTTACCAAGACGATTGCCCGAGAGTTTGCCCGGTTCCAGATCACCTCGAACTGTGTATGCCCCGGTCCGACGGTAACGCCCATGACGATCGCCCAGGCCGATGAGGATTTTGCCGGCAAGATCAACCGGGCCGTTGAAGGCGCCATTCCTCTCCGCCGCCTCGGCCAGCCGAGAGACATTGCAAATGCCGTAGCGTTTTTCGCTTCTGAAGAAGCCGGCTATATTACCGGCCAGATACTGAGTGTCAGCGGCGGCTTAACCATGTTCTAAGTATCTCGGGACATACAACAAAAATGACACAGAAGGAGAAGTAATATGGAACTAAAAGATATACAAGCTGTTGATACGATGAATAGGCCCACCTATTTTTCACATGATATCTGCAAAGAGTTATTCAAGTCATTTGAATATCATACGATGGCGCATAGCACCTTCAAGTCCGTTCTGTTGCGGATGGGGCTTAAAGACGGCGAAGAGTGGCGTACAAATGAAGGACAGCCTTCAATAGAAGCCATGGTCAAAGAGATGGACGAGATAGGAGTACAGTATAGTTTTGTCGACCAGATGTTATTCTGGTCTTACCGTGACCATCGACCAATATGCAACTTGTCCGTTGATAAGCTGGCCGAGATGATCGCGCCTGCGAAAGGGCGGGTAATCGGTGGCGCAGGCTATAATCCGTGGCGCATTGAAGAGAGCCTCAGGGATATCGAGCACGCGGTAAAAGATCTCGGGTTCAAGTATGTCTGGGCACATCCGCTCAGCTTTGGGATGAAGCACGATCAGGCCAAATTTTATCCGCTGTATCAGAAATGCGGTGAACTGGGAGTTCCATGCTGTATGCAGGTCGGTCATTCAGCTGAGCCTCTCCCCAGCGAATGTGGTCACCCTTATAACTGTGAGGAAATCGCACGAGACTTCCCCAATACCACGTTTGTGCTGACACATACAGGCTGGCCATGGGTTGGCGAGTGGGTTTCCACCGTGTGGCGTTATGCCAATGTGTACGGAAATATCGGCGCTTACTATCCAAGTGGACTCGATCCGATGGTGCCGCAGAGAATCCGCGGTCAGATCAGGGATAAGGTCATGTGGGCGACGAACGGTCTTAATATGACTCGCTGCAAAGAAGAATTTCTTGCATTGCCTCTCAAAGACGATGCCAAGAAATTAATTCTGCGTGATACGGCAATGAAAGTCTTTAAACTGGACGAGTAATCACGCTTTAATTGACGTTAACTGGAGGAAACAGTTATGGAAAAATATCCATGGTGGAGTGACACCCAGAAGAAACTGGCCGACGATGCTCAGCAACTTGTTGCTGAGCTCATGCCCTTGGCCCAGGAAGATGCTTGGAATAAGCGGTATCCCTGGAGAATTGCGGAAGAGATCGGTAAGAGGGGTTGGTACGGAGCTATCATCCCGAAGAAGTATGGCGGACACCTTGAAGAGTGGGGCGTGACGGGCGCCTGCATTCTCTGC
>JAFGQD010000182.1 GCA_016935875.1 Deltaproteobacteria bacterium | reverse complement strand
GAAAGGGGAGCGATGACTTGATTGAAACACCCCGATTCACATACAGTAACGGGGTGTTTTGTGTAGTCACTTCCCGGACGGCGGTACGGAAGAGAAAAGACGACTCACCGGAGTCTTAAGGAGAACAGACCTCACGTTGCGCCCTTCGAGAGCGTCGGTGAACAAAATATTTACATTCTGATGAACGGAGACGGATGTACACTCCCATTGAAACCCTGCTATACATTTTTATCTATGGCACTGCCATATTCCTGATATTTTTCATCCCCTTCTCGCTGGTGATCAGAGCGCTCGGAAAAAGAACAAAAGAGATGCGGATCGAAGCCGGTAACCGTGGTTTCAGTTTTACTCACAAAGGGGATGGCTCCCTCCTCGCATCTTTGAAGGATCTTTTTCTGATGAACTGTGCGAATATCAATTACAGCCAGGAGCGTAATCTGTTGACAAAACGGGAAGGATCGACGCAAATTACCCTTGCTGATCTGGGGCTGAAGAGTTCCAAGTACAGAACAGATTCTGTCACAACCCCTGTAACGGTCCTGTGCTGTAAGACTGAAGACCTCACCCTTCCGGAATTTCATGTCATCCCGGAGCATATGCCGGACAGGGCAGGCTCAAAATCCGACTGTGGAGGTATTGATTTTGTGGGGTATCCCAATTTTTCAAAACGATACGTTCTGGGCGGAAAAGATGAGGCTGCCGTCCGTGATCTTTTCCACAGGTTGGGAATCATTGATCTCCTCGAACGGAAAAAAGGGCTGTGTGTGGAAGGGAAGGGGCCGAGTCTGATTATATACAGACATGTCGACGGTACCCCGTGTATCGTTCCGACTGCGGAGCTCGATGCGTTTATCGATGAGGGACGGCAGATCTTTTCTCTGCTTTCCGAATGAAATGAATCACTACCGCTCCTGGTCGACTTTGTGGTATCAGGTACAGGAGAAATAACGTATTAAGTTTGATCCGTTCAGGCATGAACACTCCTTCGCGGTATGAGTCCTCGGCCCTCTATCTGCTGTGTTGCTCGAATTGCAAAAGCATGGAACTGCATGACCTGTCGACGGTTGAATTGAACAGAGAGCGTATTCCCCACTGATTGCAGCGGGGTGAGCGAGCGAAAAAATAAACAAATTCCATGGCAATAGAAAATTCCCCGCAACTTGTTACGGGGAGCATCAATTTATAGGTTCCTCGATGAGGTAATCGGTGGCTCAGGCAGCCTCGATCCTTCTTAAGTTATCAACGGTGACGGTCTGCTTTGCTCTCCACAGGTCGTACTGAAGCTGCAGCCTTAACCACCCTTCCGGTGAGCGGCCAAAAACCTTTGAAAGTCTCAGAGACATCTCAGGACTGATACCCGCCCTGCCGTTCAAAAGCATTGAGAGGGTTTTCCTGGCAACACCCAGGGATTCCGCCGCCTGAGTCACGGTCAGATTGAGCGGTTCAATACAGAACTCCTTTATTATTTCACCGGGATGCGGTGGATTATGCATGGTCATGATATGCCCCTTTAGTGGTAATCTTCATAATTTACTTCGAAAACATCCCCTTTGTGCAGCTTAAATGTCACGCGCCAATTGCCGGTCACCTGCACCGACCACGTTCCCTTTCGAGTGCCTTTCAGTTCATGCAGTTTGAGACCCGGTAAATTCATATCATCAAGGGTCTCAGCTGTTTCAAGGAGTGCCAGGATTCGCCTCAGACGCGTTACGTGTTCCTGTGTAACACCGGAAGAAACGCCGGCTTCAAATAGTTTTTCCAAGCCTTTATGTTTGAAATCGTGTATCATCAAGTCGCATTGTAACCAGATACGTAACAGGTGTCAATGAGAAAATTTGATATGACTATTTATGGAAAGTAGATCAAGCCGAAGGGCGAAGCAGAAGACTTTTGAAAACAGTATCCAATAAAATCCTTGATTTTTAATGAGATGGATGTATTATCAACGCGGAAATGCGTTTGTTCTAGTAACAGGTAATCAAATTCAGGTTTTATTAACCCCTTACCATTCAACAAGAGGGACCTATGATCTGACTACAACACCCCGTTTCACATACAGTGGCGGGGTTTTTTTATTCACATGAGGATAAATTTATTTTACAGAAAACTGTCTATTTAATGTTAGCTCAATGGATTGGGAAATAAATCTTGAAGCTAGTTAATTTTTCGGTAACGAATTTTAGGAGCATTACTGTCGCTCACAAGGTGCCGATATCGCGTACAACTGTTCTCATAGGGCGAAACAATGAAGGCAAATCCAATGTACTGAAAGCATTGGCATTCGCTATGAATGCCCTTCTAGAACATGCTGCAAAAGAGCAGCGAAAGCTTCTTAGAAGGGCAATGTACCGAAGAGAAAACAGTAACTTCCAATGGGAGAGGGATTTCCCCATCCCCTTGCAAGTAAAAAAGGGTTCCAAGCAGTCTATTTTCAGACTGGAGTTTGAGTTAAGTGAAGACGAAGTGGAAGAGTTCAAGAAAGAAATCAGTTCGAATCTCAATGGGACACTGCCGCTGGAAATCCGTATTGGTGAAGATGACAAACCTATAATCAAAGTCTCAAAGAAAGGCCGTGGGTCCAAAACACTCAATTCCAAGTCGGGCAAGATTGCTGATTTCATTGGTCACAGAATATTCTTTAACTACATACCCGCAATCAGAACTGATAAGGAAGCGTTATCGGTGATAAGCGACATGCTGGCTCAGGAATTGCGAGTTCTCGATCGTGATGAAGAGTACCAAAAGGCTCTGCAAACCATACAGGACCTGCAGAAGCCCGTACTGAAAAAACTTGCAAGAAGGATTAAGGAACCACTGTGCGAATTCCTACCAAACATCAAGAAAGTCCGTATTGACGTGACTGACGATCTTAGACGGACATCTTTAAGGAGAGATTTCGAGGTTGTCATAGACGATGGAACCCCAACAAGTCTCGAATTCAAAGGAGATGGCGTAAAAAGCCTTGCCGCACTTGGCTTACTAAAGAATCGAGATGTTCAGGTAGGTGCATCTATAATCGCCATTGAAGAACCCGAGTCGCATTTGCATCCTGCAGCAATTCATCAGCTCAATGATATTATTTCTTCGTTGGCCGGTAAGAACCAAGTCATTGTCACAACGCATAATCCTCTGTTTGTAGATCGACTCGACATCAAATCTAATGTGATTATTGAAAATGGTAAGGCTACGCAGGCCAGAACCGTCAGGCAAATCAGAGACCTTTTAGGTATCAAGGCTTCCGATAATCTTATAAATGCCAACTATGCTCTGGTGGTCGAGGGAGAAGAGGATAGGACCGCTCTCTATCCAGTACTCTCCAGTTTAAGCACCAAAATTTTAAAGGCTGTGAAAAGCAACATTTTGGTTATTGAGCCCATTGCTGGCGCAGGTAATTTGTCATATAAACTCTCTCTAATGAAGCAGGCCCTGTGTGTTTATCATGTTCTCTTGGATAACGACGACGCCGGAAGACAGTCTTTTGAGAAAGCAAAACAAGAAGGCCTCGTTTCGCTCAAGACCTGCACTCTTACGAATTGTTTGGGCATGAGTGACTCTGAGTTTGAGGACTGTATCGATCCCGATCTTTACAAAAATGGTATTCTGTCCGAGTATGGTGTAGATTTGGGGTCCAGCCAATTTAGAGGAAATAAAAAGTGGTCTGAACGTATGAAGTCGGTTTTCATGGATCAAGGCAAACCATGGAATGATGCTATTAAGAAAGAAATAAAATTCTTCATTGCTGATCTTGTGTCCAAGAATCCGAAAACTGCTTTGCATCAGCATAAGAGAAACTCAATAGATGCGCTTGTTACGGCAGTTGAAGGCATTATACAGAGCTAACACAAGGCAATCCAGCGGATGTGGCCACTGATTTTAGCGTTATCTTACTGCCAAGGGCTGAAATATGGAGAAAACAGAGAGAACAAGCACAGTGCCCATTTCCACGAATACAGGAAGGCGATTTCAGGAGAGGGTAAGTCTATAGCGTGAATATTGTAACGGCACTGTTTGAATGGGCACGAAGCCATAGTCTGCTACTCTGGGGAGTATCCATTGCTTCTCTGGTTACCTTTATTGGAACGCTGGCTGCGCTCCCCTTTTTCGTCGCCCGGATTCCTGAAGATTATTTCCTTCGTTCAGGAGCGCGCTCCTCGCGGCGTTATGCAAATTCTCCGGCAGGCCTCCTGTATCTTATCGTAAAAAACCTCGCGGGTGTTGTGTTTATTATAATGGGCATCGCTATGCTGTTCTTCCCCGGTCAGGGAATCCTGACCATCCTGATCGGTATCATGCTGACGAATTTTCCGGGAAAGCATTTGCTTGCGCTACGGTTCATCAGACAGCCCTCGGTGCTTGGGGCCGTCAACTGGATGCGGGCGCGATCACAACGGCCGCCGCTGGTACTTCCCCGGACGGATCCGGTGGAACACGACTAGCTGATGACTGTTGTTCAGGGGATATAGTGACGCTTCCCGTGTGTATGAAAAGAGGTTTGGGGAAAGAAGCAAATGAAGAGATACCTTTTCACGACCCTTCCTTCAAACGATCTGGGGCTCCTCACACGGTCCCTGCCGATCGCCCGCGAACTGCGAAATCGAGGGCACCACATAACCTTCTGCAGTCCGGCCATGGCCCCGAACAGGTTACTGGCCGATGCGGGATTTGACAACCTCCATCCGGCTCACCCCCGCAACGCGCCTGGACCCAACAGTCAGATGGTTACAATGAACAGGAGGAGAAATTCTATGTTCGCTCACGTACATGATTATCAAAATCGGAAAACGACGGTGATGAGCACCAGATTATTTCAGGCCGCTTGCGTGCTGCTGGTTGTATTGCTCATGTGGCCCGCTCTGATTTTCGGGCAGGAACTCAAGGCTATTCAGCTTTTTGAGCCGCAGTTGGACGGCGGAAGACCTCTGATGCAGGTATTGAAGGATAGAAGGTCTTCGCGTGCGTTCAGCCCGGAGAAATTGCCCAAACAGGTGCTTTCGAATTTGCTGTGGGCGGCGTTCGGTATCAATCGTCCCGATTCAGGAAAGCGTACCGCACCCTCCGCGATGAATTCGCAGGAGATCGACATCTACGTCGCCACCGCCGACGGCTTGTACCTGTATGATGCCAAGGCGCACGCGTTGAAGCCGATTCTCGCGGAAGACATCCGGGCTCTGGCGGGACATCAATCCTTTGTAAAGGATGCTCCCGTCAACCTTGTCTATGTCGCGGACTTCTCGAGGATGGAAAAGGCGAAAGACGAAGACAAGGTCTTATATTCAGCCGCCGGCACGGGATTCATTAGCCAGAATGTCTATCTGTACTGCGCCTCCGAAGGGCTGGCCACGGTTGTACGCGCGTATGTCGACAGACCGGAACTGGCGAAGGTGATGGGGCTGCGACCGGATCAGAGAATCATCCTCGCGCAGACAGTGGGATATCCCCGAAAGTAGTCATTGGGGAGATACGCAGACAAGGGTGAACGTGACACCCTGACAATCTGGGCAAACAAAAACACGCCAATCAAGAATCGTCGGGAAAACGCTGGCGCATTTTCCACGTCTTAGATTCATGTTAGCCTAAAGAGGCCTTTAGCCCGAATTCAGACGGTCTATCTTTAAGAATAAAGATTTGATAACCATACTGTACCGAACCGTTGACAATTGCATGCCACACCGTGTAGTAAGAATCAAGTGCGAAAGAAAAGCCAGTCATCCTTCCGAAGCCGGCCCTGACCATCGAAGAGGCGTTCAAGCCGGATCAGGTGGCCTGCATGATTTGCGGAAAGAAAGGTGTGACGACCCGGAAACACCATCTCGCTGTGCCAAGGGAAGCGAAGCAGGCGATGGAATAAAAACGAACCGGAGTATGAAAAAGGAGGAAGAAGAATATGCCTACAATTATTGTTGAAGCGGACGAGGGAAGAACGGTCGAACAAAAGCGAGGACTTGTCAAGGACATTACCGAAGCCGTTTGTAAAAATTTTAAAGTTGACCCTGAAGCAGTTACTATTTACATTCACGAAGGGAAAAAGGAAAATCGCGGGAAAGCCGGCAAATTAGCTATCGACTGAGCGGTAATTTTACAGACCATGATCGTCATAGATAACACCACCACCGCCTGCTCGATCTGCGGGAAAGTCCCCGCCGTCATCTTCTGTGACGGCTGCCGGATTCCTCTCTGCAAGGATTGCCGGAAATTTGACCTCTGGGGATATGGGTGCGGTCACGTGAATACAAAGGTATTCTGCCACACCTGTTTCGACGATATTATGACCAACCCCTACGGCGGCAGCCTCAAAGAGGAACATGAAGCGTAATCCCATTTTGCTATGCATACTGAAAAGGAG
>JAFGQD010000031.1 GCA_016935875.1 Deltaproteobacteria bacterium | reverse complement strand
TGCAAGTATAAAAATAATCCTATTGTGAGTCAAGAGTGAAATGGCCACGATGAATGAAAGTTGACGGCTTCATATTTCATAATTTCAAACAGAGACGAGGTATTGTTCCTTTTGAGAAAAGGGTGATGAATGATCTTTGCTCTTGATGCGGAGAAGAGTTTGGGGTAATAAATTAATCAGAGTTTATGCGATAAAGATTGAGAAATGAACCACGCCGTCTGCCTGTATGAGGTGAGCGCGGTTTTTGGGAGATTCAAAATAATAAAAGATAAACTTTTAAAGAAGATAGTTGCCTTTGAGGTAATCGCGTTCCTCTTGATCATCATGCTCTTCTGGTTCAATGAGTTGCTCGATTTACCGAACAAGGTCCTGGGTGCTCCCGTCACACCCGTCAATTATGCTGAGAGTATTCTGGGTACTGTTGCTGTATTGGTTTTGGGAATTATCGTCACCCACGCAACCCATACATTGATAAAGAAGATAAAGTTCTTAGAGGGAATCATTCCGGTCTGCTCATTCTGCAAACAAATACGTGTCGATCAAGACTGGGTTAATATTGACAGCTATATAAGTGATCATTCAGAAGCCGACTTTTCTCATAGCGTATGCCCTTCATGTTCTCAAAAACACTACGGGGTTACATTGAATTCAAAAGAATCTGGGTAAGACGAGGTTTTCTGAAACGACAATCGGGGACTGCCGCCTTTGTTTCAATCTCTCCAAAGCGGAATTGAAACATGGCCCACTTGTCACCTTTATATAAAGCGGGAGATCGGCATGAAAGAATCACTCCTTGAACAATATCGTTATTTCCTGAAAGATACTGTCCGCAAAACCATCGATTTTTCACAAACCGACCAGAACAGGGGCATTGGTCCTCCCCCCGTAGAGAAACCGTTCGCGAACGACGCGACTCGAATCGGCCTTGTACCCCATGGAGAATGGAATACCGTCAAACAAATCGATCTTATCGCGGTGATGGAAAGCCGCAAAAGCCGCAGGACCTACAGCGATGAACCGCTGACAGCGGATGAACTTTCCTTTCTGCTGTGGGCAACGCAGGGCATACGGGTACGGCTGGATGACGGTCACGCTTACCGGACTGTTCCGTCAGCCGGATGCCGACATGCCTTTGAGACGTATCTGTGTGTTCTGAATGTCACGGGAATCAGCGATGGATTATACCGGTATCTTCCGGTCGAACATGAGCTTCTTCTGGAATATACGGATGATCGTATGGCCGAAAAGATTGTGGCGGCTTCGTTCGGTCAGTCATTTTTCGGAAAAGCGGCAGTCACCTTTATATGGACCGCCATTCCGTATCGTATGGAGTGGCGCTACGGTATTGCGGCGCATAAAGTTATCGCGATCGATGCCGGACATGTCTGCCAGAATCTCTATCTCGCTTGTGAGGCGATAGGCTCGGGGGCGTGTGCAGTCGCCGCCTATGATCAGGAGGCGATGGATCGGTTCGTGAGGGTAGATGGAACGGATGAATTTGTGATCTATCTCGCGCCGGTTGGAAAAGCTGTACAATAGGTGCTACGAATGGAATGGCCGGGTGTGGCGGAGATATCCTGCGGAAGAACTCTCAGTGGTTATATAGCTTAAAGAGGATACAAATCCTGTTACATTAAAAAAAAGGTTGATAATTGCTGTTGACATGAGTATAAGGACCAAAACTGGTCTGGAGGCTGTTCAGATTTGTCTGAGCAGCTTTTTTTATGTATAATTACATCCGGGAACAGGATATTTATCTGCTCTCAGAATGTTTCTGAGGGAACGAACCAGGTGAGTTTCAAACTTTAGATGTGATCATGCTTGCCTGAGAGAAATCAGCAGGACTCCCTTTCTTGAGATCGAATCATACTCCAATATACATAACGGATGTAACAAGGCAGGCAGAATCAAACTAAGTAATGTAAAGGGTAAACAAAGAAAAATTTATGGATAGTTTTAATAAGAAAGAGATTGACCGGAGACGGACATTCGGAATTATCAGCCATCCTGATGCAGGTAAAACCACGCTGACGGAAAAGATTCTCCTTTTTGGCGGGGCGATCCAGCAGGCCGGAGCAGTTAAGGCAAGAAAAGCTTCCAGACATGCCACCAGTGACTGGATGTCGATTGAAAAGGAAAGAGGTATTTCAGTTACGACTTCTGTAATGAAATTTCACTACAGAGATTTTGAGATTAATCTGTTAGACACACCGGGCCACCAGGATTTTTCAGAAGACACATACCGGGTGTTGACTGCCGTCGACAGCGCACTGATGGTAATTGACGGTGCCAAGGGGGTAGAGCCTCAGACCGAAAAACTCATGGAGGTCTGCAGGATGCGCAACACCCCGATCATTACATTCATAAACAAGCTTGATCGTGAAGGTATGGCGCCTATTGATATCCTTGATGATATTGAGGATAAACTGCAGATCGAATGTACGCCGCTTTCCTGGCCTATTGGTATGGGCCAGCGCTTTAAAGGTGTCTATAATCTCTTTCACAGACAACTGCATATTTTTAAACCAGGCAGGGAAAGGCTCGGGCAGGAGCAGATCGTTATTACTGATCTGTCTGATCCCGCTCTGGATGAACTGTTAGGGGGGCAGGCCGATGAATTGCGGGAGGATATCGCGCTGCTTGAAGGCGCCGTCAATCCGTTTGAGCGCCGGCATTTTTTAAACGGTGGCCAGACGCCGGTCTTTTTCGGAAGCGCCATTAATAATTTTGGCGTGAAAGAGCTACTGGATTCATTTGTGGAACTGGCCCCTCATCCGGGAGCACGGCCGGCTGTTTCTCGTGATGTTTTGCCATACGAAAAAGAATTTTCGGGCTTTGCTTTCAAAATACAGGCCAATATGGACCCTGCCCACAGGGACAGGATTGCATTTGTCAGGATCTGTTCGGGAAAATTTACACGAGGTATGAAAGTTGTCCACCACAGAATCGGAAAAGAGGTAACGCTTGCTAATGCGACAAACTTCATGGCGCAGGACAGGGAGAATGTGGAAGAGGCATTTCCAGGAGATATTATTGGTATCCATAACCACGGAACCATAAAGATCGGCGATACATTTACCGAAAAAGAACCGTTGAAATTCAGCGGGATTCCCAATTTTTCACCGGAGCATTTCAGGCGTGTGCGTCTGAAGGACCCGATGAAGGCCAAGCACCTTCAAAAAGGATTGATCCAACTCGCCGAGGAAGGAGCTGTCCAGATCTTTATGCCTGTTACGGGTAGAGACTATATTCTGGGGGCGGTCGGTGTTCTCCAGTTTGAGGTGACCATGGCCCGTTTAAAGGCGGAATATGGAGTGGATGCCATATATGAGCCGGTGGATTTTCATGTCGCACGCTGGGTCAGGTGTGTTGATCGCAAAAAAATGGCTGAATTTGAGAAAAGCAATATATCCAACATGGCACGGGATGCTGAAGGCAGTCTCTCCTTCCTTACAACCAGCGAATGGCAGCTCGATCGTCGTATGAAAGAGTGGCCTGAGATAGAGTTTTTAAAAACGCGTGAGATTAACTGATGCAGTGGGCAGGGACGGATGACGATCATTTTTGACCGGATTGACCCTGCCATGCCACATCTGTTGTCACTGAAACCAGAATCTTTTCAGGTACGTTCCCTTTTCAGTTTTTTGTTTATGGTTGCTTCTCTTTTGCTGGTCCAAAGGAGTTTTCGAAAAGTTCGAGAATTGCCCTGCGGCCTTCGTCACTGAGGTTTCGGGTTCCTGTTCCGGCAAATGTCTTGTCGATGATAACAGGCACTTCAGCAACCCATGTATTATCCTTCCATGAGAACCATGTTTTGCGTTCCTGGTCATATACGTTGACTGGACGGTTAAAGAGCTTTGCAAGCTCAACCCCCCAACCGGTTCCTCCTTTGAAGGTGTCATCCGGTTGTATCCATCCGACGGCTATTACGTGGTGGCCATTGTTTACCATGTGAAAAATAGACTGTATGACCTTCCGTACTGTTTCAGCCTTTGAATAAGTCCGTCCCATGCGGGCAGAGACGATTTCCATGCTGACATCCCCCTTGTCGAGTTCTTCCGAACCCAGCACCCGCACACCTCTGGTACGTTCGATATTGTGTCCCTCGAATGAAAAGTTAACTTCCCTAATTCCCCATCGCTCTGCGAGTTTTCCGAACTCGGCCTCGGCGCCCCTATGCCCGCCACTATATAGCGTAACATCAATGGTTTCAGTCATTATTCTTGTATCTCCTTTAATTTTTTTGCCTTGTCGGTATCTCCGTGTCTCGAAGACCTGTTCTAATACGTAGCGGTTGAACGAAAAGCGCCGGATTTCGACTCCGTGCCTCCCCTGTGGAACGTGAGGGAAATTCAAAGAATTTTCGATCAGATACTTAATATAAGTCGTTTTTTTCTGATTGCAACCTTTATAAGGTCATAAAAAGCTAAGATAAGCAGTTTCGCTCAGCTTTGCTTTGCATTGAAGCTCCCCGCAACAGGTTGCGGGGAATCTCCTATTACTAAGGAAAATGCTTGTTTCTTATTCCATCGCTAACCCCGCCGCAAGCAGAGGGTTAGCACTCGCTGTTCAATTCAAGGATTCGGCGGCTACAAGCTTAAGCACTATTGCACTGCTTTTATGGAAGAGATCTAACGGAATCGCATGAGCGAACGGTTGGATTTGTCAAATATCGGCACAGCCCATCATAAGTTTCCGACGCGTCCCGATAGCC
>JAFGQD010000030.1 GCA_016935875.1 Deltaproteobacteria bacterium | reverse complement strand
GTGACTGACAGCCGGAAGACACATTGGCCCGAACCCGTTGTCTTGTTGTGAAAATGAGTCGTTCCACCATCGTTATAGAAACCAGCTATGTATTGACAAAACGGGGCACTTAGTGAGAGATTCTTTTATGAGGAGACCGCACGGGAATCATCCCGGCCCTTGCGACGATGGTTCAAAACCGCGCGCGTGACTCCGGGGAGCATTGAATGGAACCACTTACAATAATAACTGATTTTAAACCAAAGGGGGATCAGCCCCGGGCAATAGCAGGACTTGTAGAGGGTATTGAGAAAGGATTGGAACATCAGGTGCTCCTCGGAGTCACCGGTTCCGGCAAGACCTTTACCATCGCGAATGTTATAGAGGCGACACAGAGAACTTCCCTCGTCATTGCCCACAACAAAACCCTAGCGGCGCAACTCTACAATGAATTCAAAGTGCTTTTTCCGCAAAACGCCGTGGAGTACTTTGTCAGTTATTACGACTATTACCAGCCGGAAGCCTATATGCCGAGCACTGATACATATATTGAGAAGGATTCCTCCATAAATGACAGGATAGACAAAATGCGCCATTCTGCCACCCGCTCACTGCTGGAGAGGAGGGACGTGATTGTTGTGGCCAGCGTGTCATGCATCTACGGGATAGGCGCGCCGGACAAATATGCCGGCATGCAGATCATTCTGGAAAAAGATATGGAAGTCGGAAGAGATCACCTTCTCAGGAAACTGGTAGAGATACAGTATGAACGCAACGATATAGATTTTCATCGAGGCACCTTTCGCGTTCGTGGAGATGTGGTAGAAATATTCCCTTCATATGAAGAAGAACAGGCGATACGGGTGGATTTTTTCGGAGATGTTGTTGAATCCATATCCATTGTGGATCCTCTTCGGGGAAAAACGTTAAACAGGCTCAACAGGACCTCCATATACCCGTCAAGCCACTATGTGACCACACGAGACACCCTGGCGAGGGCCATTGTTGCGATACGGGAAGAACTGGCAGTACGTCTTGACAGTCTGAAGTCGCAGGACAAACTCCTGGAAGCGCAGCGCCTTGAACAGAGAACGATGTTCGACCTGGAGATGATGGAGGAGATGGGATACTGCCAGGGGATAGAAAATTATTCCCGTCACCTCACAGGGCGCATGCCGGGAGAACCGCCCCCCACGCTGATGGAATACCTCCCTACGGATGCCCTTGTGATCATAGATGAGAGTCACGCCACGGTTCCTCAGATAAACGCGATGTACAGAGGAGATCGATCGCGGAAGGAAACCCTTATAGAATACGGATTCCGGCTTCCCTCCGCCCTTGATAACCGGCCTCTTACCTTTAAGGAGTTTGAGGCCTTTCCAAACCAGAGACTCTACATATCGGCCACCCCGGCGGAGTATGAACTGGGTAAATCGGGAGGCGTGATTGCGGAACAGATAATACGTCCCACCGGACTTATAGACCCGGAAATTGTGATCAGACCGGTCGCGGGTCAGGTGGATGATCTGTTCGGCGAGATCAACAGAAGGGCCGCGCAAGGGGATCGCGTACTGGTTACCACACTGACAAAGAGGATGGCGGAAAATCTCACGGAGCACTATCACGATCTCGGGATGAAGGTGGCGTACCTTCACTCAGACATCAACACCCTTGAGCGGGTCGCAATTATACGGGACCTTCGGATGGGGAAGTATGACGCCCTTATCGGGATAAATCTTCTCAGAGAGGGCCTCGATATCCCGGAAGTCTCACTGGTGGCTATTCTTGACGCCGACAAGGAGGGGTTCCTGCGTTCCGAGCGATCGCTTATACAGACGAGCGGGAGGACAGCGAGAAACATAAAGGGTCAGGTTATCATGTACGCAGACAGGATTACAAAAGCCATTCAGTCCTGCCTTGATGAGACGAAGCGAAGACGGCAGATACAGCAACGGTTTAATGAAGAGCACCATATCACCCCGGAATCGATCAAAAAGGAGATATCTGACATCCTGAGCTCCGTCTATGAAGCGGATTATGTAACCGTCAGCGTCGAAGAGAAGATGGAGGCGTATGTGTCCGGTGATGTTCCCGCTATGATAAAAAAACTGGAAGGAGAGATGAAACAGGCGGCCAAAAAACTCGAATTTGAAAGGGCGGCAAAGATCAGAGACGAGATCAGAGAACTGTCGCGTATGGAGACGGAGATCGGATTGTGGAGATGACAGAGGCGAACCTGCTGAAAGAAAAGATACAACATGCTCCCGGGCACCCGGGTGTGTATCTCATGAAGGACAGGGATGACAGGGTTATCTACGTCGGAAAGGCAAAGAATCTTCACGCCCGCGTCCGTTCATATTTCGGGGGGACGGATTCAAGAAGGATGATTCCTTTTCTGGTTTCCAGAATAAGGGATATAGAATTTTTCGTCACCGATACGGAAAAGGAGGCCCTGATCCTTGAAAACAATCTGATAAAAAAATACAGGCCCCGGTACAATATCAACCTGAGAGATGACAAAAACTTTTACAGCATACGGATCGACACACAAGAAGACTTTCCCCGTTTTCAACTGGTGAGGCGTTTGAAAAAAGACGGGGCACGATATTTCGGACCATATTCATCAAGCGCTTCGGTGAAGGAGACGTTTTATTATCTGCATCGCATATTTCCCCTCAGGACATGCAGAGACCTGGAATTCAAAACGAGGAAGAGACCCTGCATGGAGTTTCAGATACAGAGGTGTCTCGCCCCCTGCTGTGGTCTTATCGCAGATACACAATACCGGGAACTTGTGGCGGAGGCGATTTTGTTTATGGAGGGCTGCGGCGGGAGACTCATCCGGCAGCTCCGGTTGCGGATGGACAGGGCCGCAAAAGATCTTGATTTTGAGGAAGCGGCGCGGATACGGGACAAGGTCGGTGCGATTGAGACAACACTGGAAAAGCAGCGGGTGGTGTCCACGGTTTTCAAAGATCAGGATGTTTTCGGCCTGTACAGGGCAGGGGAAAGAATCCAAGTATACGCCATATATATAAGAAAAGGGGCCATTATCGGTCAGAGGAGATTTTCCCTCATGAAGACAAGGATGGAATCGCCTGAGGCCCTGTCGTCTCTCCTGAAACAGTATTACGATACAGGAGTAACAATTCCCGAAGAAATTATCGTTTCCGAACGCATGGAAGACGCACAGATCATCGAACAGTGGCTCACTGAAAAAAAGAGTGGAAAAGTCTCCTTGATGCTTCCCCGGAGAGGGGACAAAAAAGCGCTCCTTGCCATGGCGCTGTCCAATGCCCAGAGTGCGTTTCGGGCGGAAGAAAAGCTGGAGGTCGATAATGAGAGGGTACTTGAAGAACTTGCAAAAAAACTCCTTCTGAAAAAGTTACCGCGCCGGATAGAATGCTTTGACATATCCAATATAGGAGGCAAATATGCCGTCGGCTCAATGGTTTCATTCAGCCAGGGAATTCCTGAAAAATCATGCTACAGACGTTTCAGGATACGGACGAAAGAGGATGCCGACGACTACGGGATGATGCGCGAAGTGCTGGAGAGGCGATACGGAGAAAAGACGGACCTCCCCGATCTTATTGTTGTAGACGGCGGAAAGGGGCAGCTTGGCGTCGCCCTTTCCGTGCTTGGCGGGCTGGGATTGGAAGAAGTGGATGTCATCGGACTTGCGAAGGAATCGCACACGCTCCCGACAAAAGGATTGTCCCGTGTTTCCAGGGACACAGACAGAGTATATCTGCCGAACAGGAAAAACCCCCTCTATCTTTCGAAACATCCGCAGGCACTCTTTCTCCTTCAGAGAGTGAGAGATGAAGCCCATCGTTTTGCGGTAACCTACCACCGCACGGTTAAGGAAAAGGAGGATTTCCGATCCGTTCTGGACGACATTCCCGGAATCGGCACGGCCAGAAAAAATGCGTTGCTCGCGCATTTTCTGGAAATGGATGCCATAGCGAACGCATCCCGTGAGAAGCTTGCAGAGATCCCGGGAATAGGAAAAGATGCCGCGGACAGGATATCCGAATATTTTCAAGCTCAAAAGAACGGATCACCGGGTTAATCGGGCATTAAAAATTACAGTTCCTTTTCCATCCTCGCGAGCAGTGGCGGGAAGGTCTCGGGGTTCAGCGCACAGATAGGTATGGCGCCGAATCTGCGGCACAGGTTGTCCAGGACATCCCTGTCGGGAAAGATGTCCACCTTGTTAAATACGCGTATGCTCTTCTTTGTTTTAAGGTTGAGTTCTTCCAGGATATTTTCCACCGCGAGTATCTGGTCCTCAAACCCCGGATTGCTCACGTCTATGATATGGAGGAGCAGATCAGCCTCATCCAGTTCCTCCAGCGTCGCGCGGAAGGCGGAGGCAAGCTCTTTCGGGAGATTTCTTATAAATCCCACCGTGTCTGTGATGATCGCCTCCCTGTCGCGAGGGAACCGGAGTCGTGAGCTCTTCGGATCCAGCGTGGCGAAGAGGAGATTTTCGGTCAGAACACTGCTCTGCGTAAGCGCATTGAGGAGTGTGGATTTCCCCGTGTTGGTATATCCGATGATCGAGATGACGGGAAGGGATCTCTTCTGTCTGAGCCTGCGCCGCTGGAATCTTCCCTTTTGTATATCCTTCAGTTCCTTTTTCAGACGGCCGATTTTATCCCTCGCCCTGCGCCGGTTGATCTCGAGCTTGGTCTCTCCCGGGCCGGTACCCCCTATGCCCCCGGTGAGGCGGGACATGGCGGTGTTCTTTGTCGCGAGCCGGGGAAGGAGGTACTGCATCTGGGCGAGCTCAACCTGAACCTTCCCCTCGCGGCTGTGGGCGCGCCTTGCGAAGATATCGAGGATCAGCTGAGCCCGGTCTATCACCTTCAGCTCGGTGAAGTCGGTGATGGAGCGTACCTGGGCGGGGGAGAGTTCGTGGTCGAAGATCAGGAGATTGGCCCCGATCTGGAGGGCTTTTATGACAATATCAGAGAGCTTTCCCTTGCCCATGAGGTACTTCGGATCATATTTGTGCCTGTGCTGTATGACGGTATCAAAGACCTCAACGCCGGAGGATCGTGCAAGCTCTCTCAACTCCTCCATGGAGGCCTCGCTGTCGAACAGGGGATCCGTCTCGACTCGTATCAGGATGGCCCGTTCCGTGGAGTCCACCCTTCTGACCCCCTGCCTTCGCGCGAACTGATCATCCAGGGCCTGTATAAAATCAAGGAAGTTCAGGTCCGTTTCGGAGACAGTGACGGGGTCCATCAGGAGCCAGTATTCACCCCCGGGATTTTCGGGGATCAGGTGCGCCGCGTGCACCCTGCCCGGGAGGCCGTTTTCTTCGACCTCGATGGCCGAAATCAGATCGAGCCGCAGGAGGGCGAGGTCGGTCAGGTCGTCCTCAGTCAGTTTCTCTCTGCCGAGATGGGTGTGGATGAGGCGCAGGCCTTTCAGGCGCATAGCGGACGATCTGAAACCTTCAAGATTCGGGATGACGATCTGCCTGTGATCTCCAACGATTACGTACAGTATCTCCCCCCCGCGGCTGACGAGGATGCCTATCTGCCGGTTTATACGACGGGAGAGACCGGTAAGGGTCCGTGCCAGCTCGGAAGTGATTATCTGTTTCGGGGGAATCTTTTTTCGGTAGAATCGCTGGATATCCCCGATATCACCCGCCTTCAGGCCTGCGATATTGCCATGAATCTTGTTGATGGTCCGACTCCTTTTTGAAGAATATCCTATCACAAAGCGCAAACAGAAGATAGAGGCGATGCCCGTATCTTCCTAATCTGCGGATGAAAAAAGGCCCCGAGGGAGCCAGTCTCCCCCGGGGCCTTTCCAGACCGGTTCTTCTAAAAGATCTTTAGAAGCTTACCTCCAGTTTGTTCATCAAGAGATAGGTGTTGTCGATCTTATTGTTTTTATCCGTGCCTTTGTAGTAGTCGCCTGCAGCGAGATAACCGAAGCCCGCTGAATAGGTGAGATTGTCAAAGATTTTGTATGCTGCCTCCAGGTCAACCTCTGTGCCGTATACATCGTCAACGAAGTTTCTCGGTTTCTTATCCGCATAGGCATAGGACAGAGACGCCTTGACGGAGACTTTGTCCATGGGGCTCGCGCCCGCGAAGACCTGATAGAGCCATCCGTTGTCCATAAAGGTTCCCGTGGTAGCACCGGCAACGTGACCCAGTGAGGTCGGACAGGTATCATTGAAGAGGATCAGGCAGGGATCCCAGTCACCGCCGGAGTTCAAGAAGTTTTCCAGCGAGTCGCCGGTTTTCCAATCATCACCCTGCACGTAGGCAGCGAATCCGCCGACATACGCGGGGCCGATGGTGTATTTGGCCATCAGATATGCCCTGAGGCCCTCTATGTCCATGGATTTCAATCCCCCCAGCATCCAACTCACGGGGGTGGTGTCTAATTCGCCTTTAACCCAGCCGGCCTCTCCCTCTACATAGAGGTCGCCCATGGTCAGTTTTGTTTCAAAGAGGAGGGCATGTGCCTTGGCTGTCAGTCCAAACGAGGACGGAATTCCCAGCGGAGCCGCCGG
Source organism: Deltaproteobacteria bacterium (assembly GCA_016935875.1). Lineage (GTDB taxonomy): Bacteria > Desulfobacterota > Syntrophia > Syntrophales > UBA2210 > UBA2210. Next base: position 26,813 of record JAFGQD010000030.1, on the reverse strand, counting down.
AGCATGGGCGTAACGGTAGAATGTATAAAGTACACCGATCTCTATTCCCTTGTCCATGTAAAAGATTGAGGTTAAATATCCGTCATCGTCGCGATCGTCAATGACATGTCCCCGGTCACCTTCGTAATCTTTTGTAACGTCGAAATAGACGACTATATTGCCAAGTTTGGTGATGAAGTCGATCTTCGGCACGAATACTTCCAGATCGCCGAAGCCGGTACCCCACACGCCGTGGGAGAAGATACCCGCTCTCACCCTGCCGACACCGGTCATGAACTCCACATAGGCCTTGTCGAATTCGATATTATCGTCCGCTGTTGGATCCACCATGGCGGGCTCACCCATGACGCCGTCCATGATGTCGCACCTGGTGATTACCTTCAGGCCTTCCGCAACCTGGAATGTGACGTTCACACGCAGTCTCTGGTCATAATACGCGCTTGACGTGGAGTCTTCCACCAGGGGAGAGTTGGTGTCCGACCAGCCCCTTATGCGGTAGGAACCATCCACCGAAACATCTGTTGCCATCACGGGTGCTGAAAATGAAAAGACCAGGCCCAGTGCGAACAGTACAACCAATATCTTCTTCATTATTCTTCCTCCTAAATTTTTGTTGTCTTAAACCCCTAAGTTTATTTTTGTAGTCTTAAACCCCTAAATGTACATATCAGATTCAAATACCATCGATTTTTCTTTCCCCCCTATCACCTCCCTCTGCTCCATATTCGGAGTACACACCATGCGCACCCCAACCCCCCGCGGAGCAAGAATAAACTTATTATATCGGGTCCTCTAACACCGCATTAGTTTTAATGTCAAGATATTTTTTAATATTTTTTGCTGCGGCTCAGAGCAGGGAAGTCTTTGGCTTCCCTGGATTATTTCCGGATGACAGAATAAATATGCATCATTGAGGAAGGATTGGCGGGAATCAAAGAACTTCATTCACAGGGGCGCGGCAGTTATAGGCACAAACAGGTTTTATACAGCGCGAGTGTCGGACCGCTACCAGGGTTTTTATGGGCAAAAACCCGAAAAGAACTAATCCGCTGAGACCTATGTTTCGACTCTGCTGGATTTTTGGGTATTTTTTTCCTTGACATACATCCCGTTTTTTGATTACCTCACTCAGCTAAATATGACCTTTAGTCATATTCTGACCTTGGTTTGCTCTCCGGAGGTTGGCCTGATGTTCCTCCGGTTGAAACAGAGAGCGGAAGTCCTTAACCACGCTTTGTTTACAGAAAATCACAAAATGGAGGTAGTGAAAAGATGGCGGAAGAAAAGGTAGCATTGAAGGCAGTGTATCCTGTACCTGAATGGATAAAGGAGAAGGCCCATATCAAGGGTAAGGAGGAGTATGAAAAGCTCTATAAGCGTTCCATTGAAGATCCGGATGGTTTCTGGGGTGAGATAGCGGATGAATATGTGACTTGGTTCAAGAAGTGGGACAAGGTTGAGGAGTACAACTTCGATATCCGCAAAGGCCCTATCTCTATCGGGTACTTTGAAGGCGCCAAACTGAATGTTTCCTATAACTGCCTCGACAGACACCTTGAAAAACGGGGCGATCAGGTAGCCATTCAGTGGGAGGGAAACGAGCCCGGTGAAGAGAAGGGCATTACCTACAAGATGCTGCATGAAGAGGTCTGCAAGTTCGCCAATGTCCTCAAGGCCCAGGGTGTCAAGAAGGGAGACAGGGTCGTTATCTATCTGCCCATGATCCCCGAACTGGTCATCTCCATGCTGGCGTGCACGCGTATCGGCGCAGTCCACAGCATCGTCTTCGGCGGATTTTCCGCGGATGCGCTGAAGGATAGGATACAGGACAGCCAGGCCAAGGTCCTCGTTACCTGCGATGGAACATTTCGCGGTGCCAAGGCTATTCCTCAGAAGACAAATTCGGACGCGGCAGTGGCGCAGTGCCCCTCCATTGAGAAGACCATAGTCGTGGAGCGTGTCGGAGACAAGATCAAATGCAACTGGACGGAGGGACAAGATCTCTGGTGGCATGCCGAGATGGAAAAGGTTGATGCCAACTGTGAGCCCGAGTGGATGGATGCGGAAGATCCCCTCTTTATCCTTTATACATCGGGTTCCACCGGGAAGCCGAAGGGTGTTGTGCATACCACGGCAGGATATCTCGTGTATGTAGCATATACACACAAGATGATTTTTGACTACCAGGAAGGTGATATGTACTGGTGCACCGCCGATATCGGATGGGTTACCGGACACAGCTATATCGTCTATGGACCGCTGTGCAACGGCGCCACATCGATCCAGTATGAAGGAGTTCCGAACTATCCCAATATGAGCCGTTTCTGGCAGATCGTTGAGAAGTACAAGGTCAATATCTTCTACACCGCTCCGACAGCCATCCGCGCGATCGCCAAAGAGGGCGACGAATGGGTGAAGGGCGCGGACATCTCCTCGCTGAGGATCCTCGGCACGGTAGGTGAACCGATTAATCCCGAAGCGTGGAACTGGTACTACAATCTCATCGGACGCGGCGAGTGCCCCATTGTCGATACCTGGTGGCAGTCAGAAACCGGTGGAATTCTGATTACTCCGCTTCCGGGCGCCACGGATATCAAACCGGGCATGGCTACCGTTCCGTTCATGGGTGTATGGCCTGTCCTCTTGGACGATGAAGGGAAGGAATTGACAGAGACAGTTGCGTCGGGCGCCCTCTGCATGAAGAAGCCCTGGCCGGGAATCACAAGAGGGATCTATGGCGATGTTAATAGATTCAAGGAGACCTACTTCGAACAGTTCCCCGGGTACTATGTGGCCGGTGACGGCGCAAGGAGAGACGAAGACGGTTATTACCAGATTACCGGACGTATCGATGACGTTATCAACGTCTCCGGTCACCGGATGGGTACTGCGGAAGTCGAGTCCGCCCTGGTCAAGCATCCAATGGTTGCCGAGGCGGCCGTTGTCGGGTATCCTCATGAAATGAAGGGACAGTCGATCTACGCCTATGTCACCCTGAATACCGGGGTTGAAAAGACTCCTGAACTGATGAAAGAACTGGTCGCTCACGTGCGCAAGGAGATCGGTCCAATCGCCACTCCCGAGAAGATTCAGTGGGCGGACGGTCTTCCCAAGACGAGGAGCGGAAAGATCATGCGCAGGATACTGAAGAAGGTTGCAGCCAACGAGGTCGATGATCTGGGCGACACCTCGACCCTGGCGGATCCCTCTGTCGTGGATGACATCGTGAAGAATAGAATATAGATAGGCCGATTACGTGGATGTGGTTCAACTTTGAACCTTGGATTTTAACTACTATTAAGGTGATGGAACGGGGCGCGGGAAGCGCCCCGCATCCATCGGTGAAAGGAGGTTATTGTGAACATAGTTGCATGTGTAAAACAGGTTCCTGATACCGAGGCGTTGATCAAGGTAAAACCGGACGGCTCCGGTATTGACGAGGGCGGAATCAAATGGGTGATGAACCCTTATGACGAGTATGGCGTTGAAGCGGCCCTGAAGCTGAAAGAGGCGAACGGCGGAGAAGTGACGGTTGTATCCCTTGGTCCCGCACGGACAATGGAGACAATCCGGACCGCCCTTGCCATGGGTGCGGATAAGGGTGTCCATATCACCATTGACGGGGCGGACGCATATAACACAGCCGCCGCTCTGGCAGCCGCCATAAAGGACATTAATCCGGATATCGTTTTCTGCGGACAGAGGGCGATTGATGATGACTCCGGTCAGGTAGGTTCTGTCCTGGCTGAGCTTCTTGGAATTCCGCAGGTTACTATCGTAACGGGACTTGAGGTGGCGGATGGCAAGGTGAAGGCCATCAAACCCATAGAAGGGGCGCAGCTTGTCATAGAGAGTGCGATGCCGTGCGTTGTTACCGCACAGAAGGGATTGAATGAACCACGGTATGCATCCCTCCCCGGCATTATGAAGGCGAAGAAGAAACCGGTTGATGTCAAGGACGCGGCTGCTCTCGGTATATCCATCGAGCCGAAGGCAAAGATTGCCAGAATGACTCCCCCTCCTGTAAGGGCTCCGGGAAAGATCATTGCAGGTGATGATCCGGCTGCGAAGGCCGCTGAACTGGTCAAACTTCTGAGGGAAGAGGCCAAGGTAATTTAACGGGAAAGGGAGGAGGATAAAAAAATGGCAAAAGGTGTATGGATAGTTGCTGAACAAAGAGATGGCGCCCTTCGCAAGATATCATTCGAGATTGCCAGTGTGGCAAGAAAACTTGCGGATGAACTGGGCGACGATGTAAACGCGGTTCTGGTGGGGTCCGGTGTTGAGGGTCTTGCTCCGGAACTGGCCAAATATGGTGTGGATAAGGTATATATAGCGGATGACCCCATCTATGCCAATTATACAACCGATGCGTACAGCGCGGCGGTTGCCAAGGTTGTGAAGGAAAATGACGCGTCTATTCTGCTTTTGGGCTCATCGGTACAAGGCAAGGACCTTTCAGCAAGCCTGGTTGGGAAATTGGCTACGGGAATGGCTTCGGACTGTACGGATATAAAGATAGCCGATGGCAAACTTCTCGCAATCAGGCCGATGTATGCGGGCAAGTGCTTTGGGGAGATTGTTGTGGAAAGTTATCCCCAGATGGCATCTCTGCGCCCGAATGTCTTCCCCGCCGTGGAAAATGCCAAGGCCGGTGAAGTGGTGAAGTTTGACGCGGGGATCGCCGCGGGCGACCTCAAAACCAAAGTACTTGAAACACAAAAGGATACAAGCGGCAAGGTCGATCTTACGGAAGCGGATATCATTGTTTCGGGCGGACGCGGCATGAAGGGTCCCGATGAGTACAAGATAATTGAAGAACTGGCAGACCTTCTCGGCGCGGCGGTTGGCGCCTCAAGAGCCGCCGTTGACGCGGGATGGAGACCGCAGACGGATCAGGTGGGACAGACCGGTAAGGTGGTCTCTCCGAACCTGTACATCGCGTGTGGTATCTCCGGAGCCATTCAACATCTCGCGGGTATGAGTTCTTCAAAATATATCGTTGCGATTAATAAAGATGCCGAGGCCCCGATTTTTGCCAAGGCCGATTATGGTATCGTGGACGATCTCTTTAAAGTCATTCCTGAAGTGACAGCTGCAGCGAAGAAGATACTGTAAGGCTCAAAAGGGAGGTGGATACATTATCCACCTCCCTTTTTTTTGAGAGGATTAACCGGGGGAGGGTTCACTTTTATCGTATACTTCATATCTTGAGACTCCTTACCCCTGAGGGACAATTATACGGAGGCTGAAGCATTATGGCACATGGTGGAGATGTATACTCTGTAGGAAATGAAGGGAGAGAGGTATTCTGGAATGCCCCTTTCCCCTCCGAATTGATACTGTTTCTATTTGCGGCTATTGCCATAGCGATATGTGCCTATGGCTTTTACCTGCGCTGGCAGATGTGGAAGGCGATCGGCCTGCCGGAAAAGAGGACCGATGAACCGGGGGAACGGATCAAGTCGCTCCTTCTCAATGGTCTGTTTCAGATCAGGACATTCAAAGAAGCATATCCCGGCATTATGCATGCCCTCATATTTTTCGGATTCTTTGTCCTGATATTTGGTGCGGCCTTCGATGCGACCCACTTCCACCTCCCCTTCCTCGTTCCCTTCTTTAACGGAGGGTTCTATCTCGGATTTTCATTCATCATGGAGGTCTTCGGTCTGACCGTCCTTGTCGGTATTGTCCTTGCGGTCTGGAGAAAATATATCCAGAAACCGGACCGACTCGGCTACCGGGGGAAGGCGGACGCGGTTGCAGACGACGCCATTGCCCTCCTCCTCATAGGCGGCATTATCATAACAGGATTTCTACTCGAAGGGTTCCGGCTTTATGTGAACATCAATGTAGACGGATATACCTGGGGCGGATGGTCCTTTGTAGGGTACGCCTTTGCTAAGACTCTGACGGGTATCAGTTACGATACCGTCAAGATTCTTCATAAATTGACGTGGTGGATACACGCATTTCTCGCCTTCGGTTTTATCGCGTACCTGCCCTTCTCGAAGCTGATACATATCGTCCTCGCTCCTGCCAACCAGTATATGAAATCACTCAAACCGACGGGATATCTCGAGCCCATTGCGGACTTTGAGACAGCCGAGTCTTTCGGTGTGGGACAGCTTGAAAATTTTACCTGGAAGCAGATCTTCAATTCCGATGCGTGCCTGAAATGCGGACGGTGTCAGGACGGATGTCCCGCGTACCTGTCGGGCAAACCCCTGTCCCCGAAGAAACTGCATCAGGACATCAAGCAATACTGGCTTGAGCGGGCGCCTGTTGTGATGGCGGCGAAGAAGGCCGCCAAAGAGGGAGAGGAGCCTGTTATCCCGGAGCCGGAAAAGGTGATGGTAGGTGAGGTTATCGATCTCCACGAACTGTGGGCGTGCACGAACTGTATGTACTGTATGGAGGCATGCCCGGTATTTAATGAACACGTTCCGATGATCACCGGCATGAGACAGTACAAGGTGCTGATGGAGGCCGATTTTTCTCCTGAACTGCAACTGACGTACCGGAATATGGAAAACAACTCCAATCCCTGGGGAATAGGGGCTCATATGAGGGCCGACTGGGCCAAAGAGGTGGGCGTCAAGACGCTTGCCGAAGATCCGAATGTGGAGTACCTCTTCTATGTGGGATGTTCCGGATCATTTGATGACAGGGGTAAAAAGGTTACCGTCGCCTTTGCAAAGATTCTGAAGGAGGCCGGCATCGGTTTCGGCATCCTGGGTGAGGAAGAGGGTTGCTGCGGCGATTCCGCCATGAGGGGCGGGAATGAGTATCTCTCCCAGACCTTGGCGCAGATGAACATAGACGTGATGAACGGATATGGCGTAAAGAAGATCATCTGCACCTGCCCCCACGGTTATAACATGATCAAGAAGGACTATCCGCATTTCGGCGGTAATTTTGAGGTCTATCATCATACAGAGATAATCGCCGATCTTATAGCTCAGGGTAAGCTCAAGCTGAAACAACCGGTTGAAGGCCTGTTCACTTACCACGATTCCTGCTTCCTGGGCAGATACAACGATATCTACGAACAGCCACGGAAGATACTCGCGGCCGTTCCCGGCATGAAACTGTCCGAGATGGAAAGGAAACACGCCAAGAGCTTCTGTTGCGGTGCCGGTGGCGCGAGGATGTGGATGGAAGAAGATATCGGAGATCGGATCAACGATATGAGGACCGACCAGGCCATTGAAGTAAAGGCGGAGACGATAGCGGTCGGCTGCCCCTTCTGCCTCACGATGATGTCGGACGGTATCAAGGACCGCGAGATGGAAGAAAAGATGAAAGCCCTTGATATCGCAGAGATAGTCTGGGAGGCTATGGGTCTTGAGGAAGCCGAGATGGTTGAGGCTCCTGAGGAGAAGGCCCCGGAAGAGGATGCTCCTGCCGAGACGGTTTAGGAGAATTCATGTTAGTGTAATTATAAGGGCCCCCGATCTTGAAATCGCGGGCCCTTTTTCATGAGACCACCGTTTCACAAGGGGTGGGGTCGAAAAGAAAAAGGAGAAGATACTACACCTTCCGGAAGAAGGGTTCAGTCTGATTCTGTGTAGATGACTGAGGTTGAAACAGAAGGTTTTAATAGCTTTTTCGGGGAAAGTATATTAAGGGCATAGATGAGGTGTACAAGGGGGAGACAAGGCGAATAGCGGGTTGCGTGACCTGTTATCCGATTGGAACGGAGTATTTTTGAGTTTTTACATTTTACCCTAAAGGAGGGCAGGAACTTATGGCAAGTGCAATCAAGTATGAGGATAAACCATGGCTTAAATCGTATGAAGCAGGGGTCCCGGAATTTGTTGATTATGAGGATGTGTGTATGCCGGATTTCCTTGACCGGTCGGCCCGTAATTTTCCCGATTTGGATGCGCTTATTTTTCAGGGATATAAGCTGACCTATGCGGGGCTCAAGGAGATGGTGGATCGTTTTGCTACCTGCCTTACGGCCTTCGGCGTTAAAAAGGGAGATGCCGTTGGGATTCTTCTGCCCAACCTGATTCCCTGTGTCGCTGCCTACTTCGCTATCCTGAAAGTTGGGGGTATAGCAGTCATGAATAATCCCCTCTACTCGGATGTCGAGCTTGAGCATCAGTTTAACGATTCCGGTTCAAAGGTACTCATAACGCTTGATCTTCTCGGAAACCGGATGATCGATCTTCGTCCGAAGACACAGATCAAAGAAATTGTATATACCTCGATTGGGGATTACCTCCCCTTTCCCAAGAATATATTATTTCCGCTGGTAGCAAAGAAAAAGAAACTTGCCGCGGATGTTAAACCGGCAAAGGATCTCTATACATGGAAGGACTGTATCTCGAAATATGCGCCCAATCCACCTTCAGTTAAGATCGATTTTGAAGATGTGGCCATGTACCAGTACACCGGGGGTACAACGGGTGTTTCAAAGGGGGTTATGCTGACCCACGCAAATCTGAGTAAACAGGTGCAGCACATCGCCGCGTGGTTCCCCACCTTTGGCAAAGGAACGGAGAGAATGCTGGGGGCGCTCCCCTTCTTCCATGTCTTCGGTCTGTCCACGGCAATGAACTTTTCCGTGTACATGGGATGGACGGATATCCTGGTTCCCAAGCCTCAGCCGGAGCCCCTTCTTGAAACAATTGGGAAATTCAAACCCACCTTTGCGCCGCTGGTACCGACCATGTACATAGGAATGCTGAACCATCCCAATATCAAGAAGACGGATATGAGCTCCATAAAGGGCTGTTTCTCCGGGAGCGCGCCGCTTCCGCTCGAAGTCATCAGTGATTTTGAAAAGATTACAGGGTCGGTTATCGTTGAAGGATTCGGAATGACAGAGACGACACCCGTCACGCATATCAACCCGTTTGCGGGAGGTGCGCGCAAGGTCGGGAGCGTTGGACTTCCCATCTCCGATACGCTCTGCAGGATCGTCGATCTGGATGACGGTGTAACGGACATGCCTGTCGGCGAGGCGGGAGAACTGATCGTTAAAGGGCCTCAGATCATGAAGGGCTACAAGGGTATGCCTGATGAGACGGCAAACACCCTGAAGGACGGCTGGGTCTATACGGGGGACATTGCAACGATGGATGATGAGGGATATTTCTACATCGTGGACCGCAAAAAAGATATGATTATATCGGGTGGCTACAATGTCTATCCGCGTGACATAGACGAGGTCTTCTATGAGAATCCGAAGGTCCAAGAGGCCTGCTCCATAGGAATCCCGGATCCGAAGCGGGGAGAAAATGTCAAGGTCTTTGTGGTGCTGAAGGAGGGAGAAACCGCCACAGAGGAAGAGATGATAGAGTTCTGCAAGGGCAAACTGGCCACCTATAAGCTTCCGTCGGAGGTGGAGTTCCGCAAAGAACTTCCAAAAACCAATATCGGCAAAATCCTCCGCAAGGACCTGAGAAAAGAAGAGCTGGCAAAGAGGAAGAAATAGGGCATAGAAAAAGGTATGTCACAATTCGGGCGGGGAGGGATCTTCCCGCCCGAATAGTATGTGGACAGGAAGTAAGAGTAAGGGGTGTTTATGAAATTTCAGGAGATAGATGGAATAAAGATTGCCTTTCGGGTGAATGAGGACGGCCTTGTTGACGGGAGAAAAACGCTGTTTTTTATCCACGGTTCTACGGGGGACCATAACAGTTGGAAGGATCAGTATGCCGCTCTGGATGAGCAGTTTAATGTCATCGCAGTGGATCTCCCCGGGCATGGACAATCAGGCGGGAAGGGTGAGCGGGAAGTCTCGCTATACTCGAAGTGGGTCAAAAAGACAGTGGAGGCTCTCGGTCTTCGAAGGCCTGTCCTGATAGGTCATTCCCTGGGGGCCGCGATAGCCCTTGAATCAGCGATACAATACGGCGACAGGCTGTCCGGCGTCGTTGCGGTAGGGGGCGGGGCAACCATGCCGGTGAACCCGCTGGTCTTGGACGGCTTGCGGGGGGATCCTTCGATGATCATTAATTCCATACCCGCCTTCGCCGTCTCGAAGAGACATCGCGAACGATTAAAAGACTTTCTGGTCGCGAATCTTGAACGGATGGACAAAGAGGTCGCGTATGGCAATTTTCTCGCATGCGACCGGTTCGATATATCGGGAAGACTGGGACAGATTAGAATCCCTGCCCTCCTGATCTGCGGAGAGGAAGATAAGATGATGCCGCCCAAATTTTCCCGGTATATGGAGGAACATATTGCAGGCGCAAAAATGGTACTGATAAAGGATGCGGGGCACTTTGTCATGATGGAGGATCCGAACACATGTAACGTGGCCTTGCGTGAATTTGTTGATTCGCTGGAGTGATGATGACCAGGATATTGATTGTGTATCATTCGCAGACGGGAAACACAGAAAAGATGGCGCGGGAGGTCGCGCAGGGGGTGGTGAGTATCGAGAACGCTGAGGTGATCCTCAAGAAGGCGCAAGACGCGTCTCTTGAAGATCTTCTTGGTTGCGACGGACTTGCGATCGGGACCCCGGAAAACTTCGGGTACATGTCAGGCGCCGTCAAGGATTTTTTTGACCGCACCTTTTATCCAGCGGAGGGAAAGGTTTTCAGAAAGCCCTTTGTTGTTTTTATCAGTGCGGGAAACGACGGAACAGGAGCCCTGAACAGCATAGAGCGCATCGCCCTCGGGTATCAGTTCAAGAAGGTATACCATCCTGTTATCGCGAGGGATTCAGCGGGAGGAGTTACTGGCGAGATTCTCGCTCAGTGCAGGGAACTGGGCCAGACGATCGCCGGCGGCATCGAGGCGGGGATATATTAGTCAAAGGTTCACAGGGTTGGCAGGTAGAAGCTGACTTCAGTTGCACGGAGTAATGAAGGAAGGCAGCGGTCTTCCCTCCCTATCTTTTAATCTTGAATCTTTATGATCGATTCGAGGTAGTCCTCCGGTTTCTCGTATCCGAGGAGCAGAAGAATGGTTGCGGCGATGTTGCCGAGCCCCGGATCCGGGATTCCTGAAAGTTCGTAACGGCCGGTATCGGGGCCATGGATAATGAAAGGTACCGGATTCAGGGTATGGCTTGTCTGTGGCTTGTACTCCCCACCCGGTCCCGTGACTGGTTTTCCCGTTTTTTCGTCCACGGCTATCATCTGCTCGCATTTTCCGTGATCGGCGGTTATTACGACTGTGCCGCCGAGGTTGTCCACCGCTTCAATCAGCCTGCCTACAGCCCGGTCGACCGCATCTACAGCCTTCACTGCCGCCGTGAGTGATCCTGTGTGCCCCACCATATCCCCATTCGGAAAATTCAAACGGAGGAATTTGTAAGTACCGGATTGCAGAGCCGATATCGTATGAGATGCTATTTCATCGGCCTTCATCTCCGGCGCCTGGTCAAAGGGGACTCGGTCGGATTCTATTTTCACCCACTCCTCAAGCTTCTCGTTAAACTTGTCAGAATTGTTCCCGTTCCAGAAATAGGTTACATGACCGAATTTCTGAGTCTCGCTTATGGCGTATTGCGAAACACCGTTCTCCGCCAGATATTCCGACAGTGTGCGGTCGATGGCAGGCGGCTCGACGAGATATTCGGGAGGCATCCGGGTATCCGCGTCATACTCAAGCATACCGGCGTATATGACATCGGGGCGGTATTTGCGTGTAAACCCCTTGAAATCGTCTTCAACAAAAGCGCGACTGATCTCAAGCGCCCGGTCTCCCCGGAAGTTAAACAGAACGACGCCATGACCATCTCTGATTTGTGTAAGGGGTGTATCCGGTTTATCGGGTTCGTGGATTACCCAGGGTGAAAGGTATTGGTCGTCGGCAGTTTCTTTGTCGCGCAGAGCACTGATGGCTGTAAAGCAGTCGGGAAATTTCGGGCCAATACCCAGGACGTGGGCATGATAACCCCTTTCAACGATGGACCAGTCCGCCTCGTAACGGTCCATGGTGGTCACCATTCTGCCCCCTCCGGATGCAATAAAATACCGGCGTTTTTTGCTCGTTTCCTTGGCCCGGGCGCGCAGGGCCCCGAGATAGTCTTCCAGTTCGCCGAAATAACGAAGGGCGCTGATGGGGGGGACATCCCGTCCATCCAGGAGGCCGTGAACATATACCTCCTCCACGCCTTCCTTGTCGCACTGTCCTATCAGAGAGATAAGCTGCGATATGTTACTGTGGACGTTTCCATCTGATATAAGGCCTATGAAATGGACAGGGGTCTTTGCCGCCAGGGAATTGGATAGTATCTTTTTCCAGGTTTTTCCCTCGAAGAGACTGCCGCTTTCGATAGCATCCTCCACCAGTTTTGCCCCCTGCGCGAAGATCCGGCCCGCCCCCATGGCGTTGTGTCCTACTTCGCTGTTTCCCTGGTCTCTGTCCGAGGGCATCCCTACCGCTGTCCCATGAGCCCTGAGACGGGTTGCTATCTTTTCGTTTTCCATGAGTCGGCACAAGTTTCGCGGAGCCGCGATGTCGATGGCATTGCCGGGATACCCGCTATCCCTCCCACGGTACAGCCCCATCCCGTCCAAGATAATCAGGAGCAGAGGCCCCCTTGTCCCTTCATAATGGGGCAGTCGGTTCAGTGTAAAGTTCATGGCGCCCTGTTCGATAGTGCAAGGTTGGAGAACTTACAAAAATGAAAGGATTAAGAGGCTTATTCCTCAAGCCTCTTAATCCTTCATCGGGTACATACTATCTTGCCCCTAACAGCTTCCGGGCAATAACCATTCTCTGGACCTCATTGGTGCCTTCGTATATCTGGCATATCTTCGCATCCCGCATATGTCTTTCAGCGGGATAATCTTTGCAGTATCCATAGCCTCCGAATATCTGAACGCCTTCTATGGCGGCTCTCATGGCCACGTCGGAGGCGTACATTTTTGCCATTGCGGATTCTTTTTCGAAGTTATAGCCGTTATCCTCCAGCCAGGCGGCTTTGAGAAGCAGCATCTCCGCCGCGTCCAGCTCGGTGGCCATATCAGCCAGTTTCCACTGGATTGCCTGGAATGAGGTAATAGGCTTTCCGAACTGCACCCTCTCCTTCGCGTATTCGAGTGAATCTTCAAGGACCGCCCTGCCTATGCCGCAGGCTTGGCATCCGATTCCTATTCTGCCGGCGTTGAGACCCGCCATCATCTGTTGAAATCCCTCTCCGGGTTTACCCAGGAGATTCTCGACGGGCACTTCCGCGTCCTCAAAGACCAGCTCCGCCGTTCCGGAGGCGAGTATTCCCATCTTGTCCTCTATGGTGCCGACGGAAAAGCCCGGAGTGTTCTCCAGATCCACGATGAGATTCAAAATACCCTTGTAGCCCTTTGCGGTATCTTCGGTTGCCGCCAGGACACAGTACTTTGCCACGTTGCCGCTGGTGATAAACTTCTTGACACCATTGACGATGTACTTGTCACCTTTCAGCTCCGCGCGGCACCTGAGTGACGCAGCGTCGCAACCCGCACCCGCTTCTGTCAGGGCATAGCATCCTTCGACTTCACCGCCGGCAACAGGCGACAGAAATTTTTTCTTCTGCTCATCCGTACCGAACGTCTTGACGGGGTGTCCATAGAGGGAATTGTTCACCGATGTGATGACTCCGCAACTCGCGCAGCCCCTCGAAATCTCCATAAGGGCAATGGCATATGTCACGTTGTCCATACCTGCTCCGCCGAATTCTGTCGGAACCGATACACCCATAAGACCCATCTCTCCGAGCTTTCGACATATCTCGTTGGGATGTCTGTGACTACGATCGAGCTCTTCCGCTGCCGGCTTGATCTCTTCGTTGACAAACCGTGCTACCATGTCCTTTACCATTTGTTGCTCTTCTGTGAGCGAAAAATTCATAAACTTCTCCTTCTAAAAATATTCTATATCGGAACCAGTGGACCCGTTTTGCCGGGTCCGTACCTGACGATATAGTGTGTGGCTTTCTCTTATCAAGAAATGCCTTCATCCCTTCCTTTTTATCCTGTTTAAACGAGGCTCTTGACTGGAACAACACAATAGATTGTGCTGAAAATCTAGTCATGTCAAGACCTAACATGTATGGAACCATGCCGGGATTGCAGAGCCCTATTCCCGAGAACTTTTAAATCATTCTGGTTATACGATTGCTCTTTAAAAAGTTCAACAGAAATACAGTGAATCGGTATGTGCATCTGATTCGTAAAAGAATTACCGAAATATACGAACAGGCTTCACCCTGCAAGGAAAGATCGAAGTCGATGAATCCTCCTTTTGTACAAAACGGATCAAAGGGAAGCGTGGTCGTAGTGTTCGTGGAAAAACTCCTCTATTCGCTATTCTTCAACGAAAAGGCAACGTCTATACTGAAAATGATAATATTCCTGATTATCCAAGAAAGACACAACAGGGCATTATCAGAGCTGGATAAGGTATGTTTCAGATTGCTGAAGAGGCTATAACGGCCTGGGTAACCTGGGGGATATAAAGCATTGTCGTGTGCATCACAGCGGCTATGAATGTGCCAGAGGGGAAACCATATACATGGCATTGAATCCTTCTGGTCATGTGCAAAACAAAGCGCGTATGGAATTCCATGGAATCCCCCAATCAACCCTTTATCTTCACTTGAAAGAATGTGAGTTCCGGTTCAATAAACGCAATACCGATTTCTATACATTAATGTAAAAGAACTTCAAAAATAAACCGCAACTCTAGTCATGAGCCTCATTCACTAATCATGCCAATCAATGAATATTAAGTTGCATGTCCGTATTATCATATTATTTCTTTATGTTATAGCAATATTATCCCGATGGCACCGTATTTCAGAAGAACCAGAGCGACTGACTGGCATGCCATAATGGCCTATCCTCAGGATCACATTATGTCTTCATACATATAATCAACCGGTTAAGCGACACACACCGATATGACATGCCATACGTCACTTTGACGTGGCTACACCGGTCTCAGCGTCACTATTTCTGGACTTTTTTTACCTTCACCAGAAAGAAATCGGTATTCCGGTTTAATAACTGGAATACCGATTTCAATACATTGTTGTAAATGAAACTCAGCAATACACCGTTCTTCTCGTCGAGAGCCTGAAGGTATTCTCTAACGGCGCTGCTGACTCCGCCTTGCAAGGCTCTTATCTGCCGATATAGTTCGGCTTTCTCTTTTCAAGAAATGCCTTCATCCCTTCCTTTTGATCTCGTGTGCTGAAGCACTGGGCGCAGCACTCAACCTCAAGCCTGTTGGCGTTATCGAGTGAGAGGTCGTATCCAAAGTTGATGGCATGTTTTGCCATCTTGAGCCCGAATGGAGGCATAGCGATCAGTTTTTGTGCAAATTTTTTGGTTTCTTCCAGAAGCTGATCGAGAGGATATACCCTGTTTGCCAGGCCGATTTCGTATGCCCTCGCGGCGTCAATCTGTCCCCCGCCCAGCACAAGTTCCTTCGCGCGTCCCATGCCAATCAGGCGGGAGAGCCTCTGGGTGCCGCCCCAGCCAGGAATCAGGCCTATCATGATTTCAGGCTGGCCGAACTTCGCGTTCTCAGAAACAAAGCGGACATCGCAGGCCATAGAAATTTCCGCGCCCCCACCAAGCGCGAATCCATTAACCGCAGCTATGGATGGTTTTGGCAGGGTTTCAAGGAGTCTCA
The DNA here is from genome assembly GCA_016935875.1 of Deltaproteobacteria bacterium. GTDB lineage: Bacteria > Desulfobacterota > Syntrophia > Syntrophales > UBA2210 > UBA2210. Next base: position 11,219 of record JAFGQD010000030.1, on the reverse strand, counting down.
GTGTTTCATGCCCCAGTTCCATGAATGCGAGGGATTCACGCGGTTCCATATCCTGCATCTGTGCTATATCGGCACCGGCCACAAAGGACTTTTCTCCGGACCCGGTCAGTATGAGAACCCTGATAGTATCATCATCTTTGCATACCGTAACGGCATCCTTGAGTTCCAGCATGGTCTCGGAATTCATGGCGTTGAGTGCCTTTGGTCTGTTGAAGGTAATGGTGGCTATCCCCTCTTCCACACTGAAAATAATATTTTTATATTCCATGTTTGATCTCCTTTTTTACTGATTGCTGTAATCGTAGAATCCTCTTCCTGTCTTTTTCCCGAGATATCCGGCGTCCACATATTTTTTCAGCAGGGGGCAGGGGCGATATTTCGAATCACCGAAGCCTTTATGGAGAACGTCCATAATCGCCAGACAGGTGTCGAGCCCGATCAGGTCCGCCAGTTTGAGCGGTCCCATGGGGTGATTCATTCCGAGCGTCATGATGCTGTCTATCGCCTCGACAGAACCTACTCCCTCGTAGAGCGCATATACTGCTTCGTTGAGCATCGGTATCAGTATGCGATTTGCGATGAAGCCGGGGAAGTCGTTGCATGCGACGGGAACCTTGCCGAACTGTTTTGCAAGGGTCTCCGTAAGATTGAACGTTTCTTCCGATGTGGCAAGACCCTTGATTATTTCCACAAGTTTCATGACGGGGACGGGATTCATGAAATGCATGCCGATTACAAGCTCCGGTCTTTTTGTCACGTTCGCTATTCTTGTTATTGGGATGGAAGATGTATTGGACGCGAGGATCGCCCCCGGCTTGCAGATGTTGTCCAACCTCCTGAATATTTCAAGTTTCAGATCTTCCCTTTCAATGGCAGCCTCCACGACAAAATCCACGTCTTTCATGTCTCCCAGGTCTGTGCTCTTCGTAATCCGGCCGAGGATTTCATCTTTCTTGCCGGCTGTGATCTTTTCCTTGGCGACCATCCTGTCGAGATTTTTTGTTATAGCCGTGTATCCTCTCTCAACGAATTCATTCGCAATATCGTTCAAAATAATATTCAACCCACCCTGATGTGCGGCGACCTGTGCTATTCCATTTCCCATCTGACCGGCTCCGACTACGCCGAAAGTTTTTATCTCCATCATTTTTCTCCTTTTTGTTTTAGAAAGGATTAACCGGGATTTAATATTATTATACAGTTGAATGCACTAAAGCCTGAAGGCCACGTATTAATTGTCAGTCTTCAGCCTTCAATCTGTCTTTCATCCAGTTAATCCTGTAATAGTTGGTTACGCCCTTTCAAGGACGATGGCCATACCCTGACCGCCTCCGATACAAAGTGTTGCAAGGCCGAGATTGAGATCTCTTTTCTTCATCTGCATCGCAAGGCTGTACGTGATCCTGGCGCCGGTGCATCCGATGGGATGGCCTATGGAAATCCCGCTGCCGTTGAGGTTACAGTTGTCGAGGCTGATGTCCAGCTCGCGCATACACGCGATCGCCTGGCACGCGAAGGCCTCGTTCAATTCGATGTAGTCCATGTCTTTTATCGTCAATCCCAGCTTATGCAGAACCTTCCGTGTGGCCGGAATGGGTCCCAGCCCCATATAGGCGGGATCCACGCCGCCTGCGGCGTATCCCTTAATCTTCGCTATGGGTTCGAGCCCCAGTTCCTTTGCCTTTTCTGCGCTCATCAATACAACGGCCGCAGCCGCGTCATTGATGCCGGATGCGTTGCCGGCCGTTACCGTTCCCTTCCCATCCTTTGCAAAGACGGGGCTGAGCTTTGCCATTTGTTCCAATGTTGTGTCCATCGGGCGTTCATCTACGTCGAATATCTTGGGGTCACCCTTGCGCTGCGGCATGACGACCGGCACAATCTCATCCTTGAATTCGCCGCGGGCGATCGCCGCCAACGCCCTCTGATGACTAAGGAGTCCCAGCTCATCCTGTTTCTCCCTGGTGATTCCGTATTTTGCGGCGATATTTTCGGCGGTAAATCCCATGTGATACTTGTTGAAAATCTCATAGAGACCGTCATGAACCATGACGTCGGTAATCTGACCGAAGGGCATGCTCATTCTGTATCCCCAGCGAGCATTCGGCAGAGAGAAAGGGGCATTGCTCATCGATTCCATGCCGCCAGCTACAACCATGTCCGCATCGCCTGCCTTGATGGTCTGGGCTGCAAGCGTTATCGCTTTCATCCCCGACGCGCAGATCTTATTGACGGTAATCGCATTGGTCTCTTCGGGCAGACCGGCATATATGGATGCCTGACGTCCCGGATTCTGTCCCTGAGCCGCCTGGAGAACATTTCCCATAATGCATTCATCAAAGTATGCGGGGGTCAACGAATCGTCATAATCGTAATACTTTCTATTTATCTCCGTCTTGTCGAATTCACCAAACACATCAGGGCGGCATGATTTGATAAAATCGTTGATAGCCGGTCTGAGCCCGGCTCTTTTAATCGCCTCTTTGATAACAAGAGCGCCGAGGTCAACGCACTTCACATCCTTGAGAGAACCGCCGAAGGTTCCGACCGCAGTCCTCGCTCCACTGACAATTACCACTTCTTTCATAAAACCTCTCCTTTGCTTGTTTATACGGTGATCATTCAGGTGGCAAACATGATTCTGAATGTACACTCAATGGGTAGGCATCTGCCTCCCTTTATGATTTCCAGTAATTGATGTCTGTGTAGTTCGCATTTCAGGCAGATTGTCCGCTTTTCTTATCCACTGACCTTCAGTCAAACGTTTCTACAAACTCCACCTCTCTGGGGCATTTATATGAAGAGAGGTAATTCCTGCAATGTTTCATGATATCTTTTTCACCGATGGAGGAATCCGTACTTTTTATAACAAGCGCCTTTACAATCTCTCCTCTCATGAGATCGTCCTTGCCTGCTGCCCGTGCGTCTCTTACGGCCGGATGCATCCGCAGGATGTTCTCGACCTCCGCGGGATATACGTTGAACCCGCTGGTGATTATCATTCGCTTCAAGCGTCCTTCGAGAAAGATATACCCCTCTTCGTCGATTCTTGCCAGGTCTCCGGTATGGAGCCATCCATTCTGTATCACCTCTGCGGTGGCTTTTTCATTTTTATAATACCCTTTCATGACATTGGGACCCCTGATAAGAAGTTCTCCAATACCACCTGCCGACAGAGGGGAGCCCGTCTCATCAAGCACCTTTGCCTCAACACCAGGTATGGGGAGACCGATAGAGCCCGGTTTTTGTGTTCCGTCTATCCTGCTTACCGAACATACCGGGGATGCCTCGGTAAGACCATACCCCTGAACCAGCGTGACTCCGAACTTCTTTTCGAACATCGGCATATATTCCGGAGGCATTGCCGAACCACCGGTAACGCAGAACCTCAGTGAACCGGTGTCATAATTGCTCGCCCCGTCAAACAGCAGCATTCCCAGAAAAACCCTCGGGACAGCCGCTATATAGGTGATCTTCTTTTCTTCTATGGTCTTGAAAATATTTTCAAGGTTGAATTGGTCAATCATAACGACACTTGCGCCCGTCTTCAGAGACATCAGCATGTTGGCGGTAGCTCCGAAGGAATGGAAAAGCGGGATGAGACACAGGCCCCTGTCATCCACGGTACCGTTGCATATATCTTCGAGCAGATAAGACTGAGTAGAGAGGTTGCGGTGGGTGAGAACAGCGCCGAGCGGTTTTCCTGTCAGGCCTGAGGTGTAGATCATGGCGGCGGGATCATCGCCCGTAATCTCCGTGATGTCCAGTTCGAAGGCATTCATTTCCATGGAGCCGAGTATGGAAAGAGTCTCGTGGGAGTCTTCGGTTGTAATAAGGTGTTCGCACTGCGGCAGCTTTTCCCGTATCTCTTCAAATCTTTTTACCGATGACGGGATGGTGATAAATGCTTTGGCATCACAGTTGTCAAGAAGATACAGCAATTCATGGGACGTTGACAGAGTATGGATGGTGACAGCAACCGCGCCGAGCTTCAGAAGGGCAAAATAGGAGATGATAAATTCAGGTATATTGGGGAGCATCATCGCCACTTTGTCTCCCTTTGCTATGCCGAGCATCTTCAACCTGTTACCGAAGGCGTTTACCGCCCTGCCCAGTTCCGCGTAGGAGATGTTCTTCTCGTTATATATAAGAGATGTCCTGTCAGGGTATCTACTGCAGGTATATTCCAACATCTCGCGCAGGTTTTGTTTCATGTGAAGACCTCCGTCATCCATCACCAGTCAAGAGAAATTATCTATCACAACAGGCAATTTACTTCAACAAAATTGAAACAATATCTGTATACATAATAGTGTTTGTGTTACCTGATGGCTGATTACCTTGACATTTTGGTGTTGTCTAATATACTTGTCACCAAATCCGGTGCGGTGGGTTTTTTACCATACTGGTAAAATTTTTTTTATGGGTGAGAGTATGACTGTAATAATTGACGGCAAAAAGATATCTCAGGATGTGAGAAACGAAATCAGGGAAGAAGCTCTTCGGTTAAAAGATGATAAGGGAATTGTACCGGGGCTTGCCGTTATCCTTGTTGGCGATGATCCGGCCTCTCAAATATATGTGAGGGGGAAAAAGAATGCCTGTGAAGGGGTGGGGTTCCTGTCGAAGGAGGTGAGACTCCCTGCCCATACAAGCGAGGCAAAACTATTAGAAATAATTGATGTATTAAATGGGGATCGTGATATCAACGGCTTTCTGGTTCAACTCCCCGTGCCTGAACAGATACGGCCCGAAGCCATTGTTGAGGCAATAGATCCGAAAAAGGATGTTGACGGCTTACATCCCTATAATGTTGGAAAACTTTTTTCCGGTAATCCATACCACAAGTCCTGTACCCCGGCGGGTATCATCGAACTCCTTGACAGGTATGAAGTGGATATCAAGGGGAAAGAGGCGGTTATCGTGGGAAGAAGTGTCTTGGTGGGAAAACCCCTTGCATTGATGCTCCTGGAGCGACACGCGACGGTTACCGTCTGCCATACGAGGACGAGAAACCTTCCCGAAGTGACAAAGCGTGCGGAAATCCTCGTTGCGGCAGCGGGAAGTGCAGAGATGATAAGGGGGGATATGGTGAGAGAAGGGGCCGTCGTAATCGATGTGGGAACAAACAGGCTGGAGAACGGCAAACTGGTGGGTGATGTCGCCTTTGCCGATGTGTACAAAAAGGCCTCATATATTACCCCTGTTCCGGGGGGTGTTGGGCCGATGACCATTGCGATGTTGCTTAAAAACACATTGAATGCGGCCAAATTTCTGAGTTAAAAGAGAGTATAGGTAATCCATATGGAATTCAAGATTGTTTTGGGAATTATCGGAGGTCTGGGGCTGTTTATATACGGCATGTACCTCCTGAGTGATTCTCTGAAGAAGTTATCCCTGGGTCTCCTGAAGGCGATGCTTGAGAAGGTGACATCGGGCAGGGTCAGATCGGCGCTGATGGGCGCCTTTGTCACCGCGGTCATTCAGAGCTCGAGCGCGACCTCGGTTATCGTCATAGGGTTCCTCAATGCCGGGTTTATCCCGCTGATGGGAGGCGTTGCGATCATGATCGGCGCCAATGTGGGAACCACGGTTACCGCGCAGCTGATCGCGTTCAAGTTTACGACCATAGCACCTCTGTTTGTGTTTTTGGGCACGGTAGTTTTTCTGGTTGCGAGAAAGGATAAACATAAGAACAAAGGGCGGGCACTCCTCGGTTTCGGCCTTTTGTTTCTGGGGCTTACGATGATGAGTTCCTCGGTCAAACCCCTGGCGGATAATGAGATGATACGAAATGCCTTTGTCAGTTTTGGTACCAGTCCCCTCCTCGGGATACTGACGGGGATGATCGTAACGGCCATCTTGCAGAGCAGCAGCACAACCACCGGTATGATCATAGCCTTCGCGTCCGTCGGATTACTAAACCTCCAGGCGTCTATTTATCTGCTCTTCGGAATTGAAATCGGCACCTGTGTTACCGCGATTATCGCGAGCATAGGGGGGAATCTTTCCAGCAAGAGACTGGCTGTCGGGCATACGCTGTTTAATATAACGGGCACCCTGATCATGCTGCCCCTGGTTCCCCTGTATCTGCGATACATGCCCCTGACCTCGGGCGATATAGCGAGGCAGATCGCCAATTCCCACACGGCATTCAACCTGATTAATGCCTTGATTTTCCTACCGATTATACCTCTTTTTGTTATGTTTTTGAACAGAGTGATTCCCGGAGAAGATTACGAAAAGAGGGAAACAAAACATCTCGATGTACATCTGTTGATAACACCCAATCTCGCGATGAATGCGGCCATCAAAGAGATGGTCTCGATGCTGGGTCTGTGCCAGGAGATGTTTGAAAAAGCGGAGAAATGTATTGCCACTTACAATCACAAGATCAGAAACGAGATAGCACTTGACGAAGAATCTGTTGACGAGATGCAGAAGAATATTACCGAGTACCTGGTTCGGATCACCAAGGGGGAACTGTCCGACAAGGAGAGGAATCTGGTCCCCTCACTGCTCCACAGCGTGAACGATCTCGAGAGGGTGGGGGATTATTGCGAAAGTATCGTGAAGTTGTCCCAGCGTGGGTATGAACATAACCTGAGCTTTTCCGCTCCCGCGAACATGGAACTGGGCAAACTGTTTGAAAAGACGCGCGCTCTGATGAGGCAGACAAAGAAGGCCATTGAACACGACGACCACAGGGCGGCCGCCATCACACTGAATATCGACAGAGAGGCGCATGCCCTGGTAAAGCAGTTCCGGGTGAATCATATAGACCGGCTTGGGAAGGGGGACTGTATAAGCGACGCAGGTCTTGTTTATACGGATGTCCTGACGGCCATCGACAGACTGAACGACCATCTGTGTAATATTACAAAGGGTATATTACATATAGGGAAGAGATAACTGTAATGACGCGTTGCGAGTTACAATCCGGAACTCCAAAAAAGAACACACCCGAAACATAAAACGTATAAGGAGATATGTCATGGTGAACAATATATTCTGGCTCGGGCATTCAGCCATCAGAATCGATGGAGAGAAGGTGATCTATATCGATCCCTGGAAACTGAAAGACCCCAAGAAGGCCGATATCATCCTGGTCAGCCACAGCCATCACGATCACCTGTCTGTGGAAGATATCGGAAAGATACAAAAGAACGATACGGTTATTATCACTACGCAGGATTGTGCCTCCGGTCTTTTAGGGGATATTCGGATAGTAAAACCGGGTGATGTAGCTCAGATCGGCGAGATATCGGTTGAGGCAGTGCGCTCCTATAATATTGACAAGGCCTTTCACCCGAAAGAAAATAACTGGCTCGGGTTTGTGGTGACTGTGATGGGGAAGAGGATATACTATTGTGGCGACACCGATCTCATACCTGAGATGGAGAGCATACGGGCGGATATCATGCTTGTGCCTGTCGGTGGGACCTATACGATGAACGCCGGAGAGGCCGCCCGGGCAGTCAATATGATAAAACCCGAAACAGCCATACCCATCCACTATGGTGATATTGTAGGTACCGCAGAGAACGCGGAGAGATTCAGGGAGCTGTGCGAAGTTCCGGTTGATATAAAACAGGCATGAATTTTCCTGACGGCACTTGACAGGGTTGGATTGATGTTTATTTTACAGTTGAGGTCACAAGAGCAATTTTTTACTTTAAAAACAAGTTTAAGGGAGGAGAATACGAAGGATGAAGATTAGACCATTGCATGACAGGATCATTGTTAAACGCCTTGACGAAGAGGAAAAGACAAAGGGAGGGATCATTATCCCCGACAGCGCCAAGGAAAAACCCATGGAGGGGAAGGTAATAGCCGTTGGAAACGGCAAGAAGACGGATGAAGGTACGGTGATTAAGATGGACGTGAAGGCCGGCGATAAGGTGTTGTTCAGCAAATATGCCGGAAGCGAAGTCAAGATAGATGGTGTTGAACACCTTATCATGCGTGAAGATGATATACTCGGAATAATTGAAAAATAACAATCTGATTATAAGAAGGAGGAAGAGTTGATGGGAGCTAAAATTTTAAAATATGATGAGGAGGCCAGAAAGGCCATCCTTACAGGTGTTAATACACTTGCTGATGCAGTCAAGGTGACGCTCGGTCCCAAGGGACGGAATGTCATACTGCAGAAATCCTTCGGCGCGCCCACTGTTACAAAAGATGGTGTTACAGTCGCTAAGGAAATAGAGTTGGAAGATAAGTTCGAAGATATGGGCGCTCAGATGGTTAAGGAAGTTGCCAGCAAGACAAGCGATGTAGCCGGTGACGGCACAACGACAGCCACGATCCTTGCCCAGGCTATTTACCGAGAGGGTGTGAAGGCGGTTGCGGCCGGCAGTAATCCCATGGATATCAAAAAAGGAATCGAAAAAGCCGTGCTTGTCGTTGTGAAGGAACTTCAGGCAATGAGCAGCCCCACGAAGGACCAGAAGGAAATAGCCCAGGTTGGAACCATCTCCGCCAATAATGATGATACGATAGGCAATATCATTGCCGAGGCCATGGGGAAGGTTGGCAAGGAAGGCGTCATCACGGTAGAAGAGGCGAAGGGTTTGGAGACGGAACTGGAAGTCGTGGAGGGAATGCAGTTTGACCGTGGCTACCTGTCCCCCTACTTTGTGACCAATGCAGAGAAGATGGAGACGGTTCTGGAAGATCCATTCATCCTGATCCATGATAAGAAAATAAGCAATATGAAGGATCTGCTCCCCATCCTCGAACAGATTGCCAAGATGGGCAGACCTCTTTTGATCGTTGCGGAAGACGTTGAAGGGGAGGCCCTTGCGACGCTGGTTATCAACAAGATCAGGGGCACCCTGAATGTAGCCGCCGTCAAGGCTCCGGGCTTCGGCGACAGGAGAAAGGCGATGCTGGAGGATATCGCCGTCCTGACCGGGGGCAAGGCAATCTCCGAAGAGATGGGCTCAAAGCTGGAAAATGCCCAGATCGCAGATATGGGAAACGCGAAGAGGATTGTCATAGACAAGGATAATACGACGATCATAGACGGTGCCGGTGACAGGGCCAGTCTTGAGGGTCGCGTGAAACAGATCAGGGCACAGATAGACGAAACAAGCTCGGATTACGACAGGGAAAAACTCCAGGAGCGGCTGGCGAAACTGGTTGGCGGCGTTGCCGTCATCAAGGTTGGAGCGGCCACGGAGACAGAGATGAAAGAGAAGAAGGCGCGGGTTGAAGATGCGCTGAACGCCACCAGAGCGGCCGTCGAGGAAGGTATCGTCCCCGGTGGCGGCGTGGCATACATCAGGACTCTCCCGGCCCTTGAGAAGATGACGCTGGAGGGGGACGAGCAGATCGGCGTGAATATCGTCAGGAAGGCCATAGAAGAACCACTGAAGATGATAGTAATGAACGCAGGTTTTGAAGGCGCTGTCGTCGTGGAGAAGGTAAAGAGCAAGAAGGGTGACTACGGGTTCAATGCGAGAACCGACACGTATGAGAATCTTGTCAAGGCAGGGGTTATTGATCCTACCAAGGTGACGAGATACGCACTCCAGAATGCGGCGAGCGTCGCTGGTCTGATGCTCACGACCCAGTGCATGGTTGCCGAGAAACCGAGAGAGGAATCGGGAATGCCTGGAATGCCTCCGGGCGGCATGGGCGGCATGGGCGGCATGGGCGGCATGATGTAGTATCGTTGTTCAGATTTTGATTCACAAGAGGCTCCTTGTTTAACGAGGGGCCTCTTTTTTTGTACTATCAGGAAGATCAGATAGTGAGGAGATCCTCAGGAGAATCGACGATGTAATCGGGCCGTGCTCCTTCGAGTCTCTCCCTGGGATGCCACCCCCAGGTTGCGGCCACCGTTCGGATACCGGCGGCCCTTCCTTCTTTGATATCTCCGACGGTATCTCCTACATAGTATGCTTGGTCTCTGCGCATGTTCCACTTCTCAATAGCATGATGGATCTTTGCTATTTTGCTGAGCATAAAATCGGCGCCCAGAATGTCATCAAAGATTCCGTCAAATCCGTTTCTCGAGAGGGATGACCGTATAGTGGAAGACGTGTTGGACGATATGACAATGAGGGTGTTGTTCTCCTTGAGGTTGCAGATTACGGGGAGCAGGTCGCTGAAAGGGATAATCCTTCCGTAGTCTATCTCGCGGGTGGCGGCTATCGCGGCATTGTTGAACGCCGTTATATCGACCCCTCTCGTGCGGAGAGATTCATAGAAATTACCGTCAAATAAATCAAGGTATTCTTCACGTGTTAATATAACGGGTGTCCCTGATTTTTCAAGACACGTGTTTACAAATTCCTCGTAGAAACTCAGGGAATCCGCGATAACGCCATCGAAGTCAAAGAGAAACAGTTTTTTCATCTGTGGTTCCGTCATTTCTCTGTATATCATACCTCGGTTGAACGGTGTCCGGGACGTATGGAATGGTTGAAGAGTTCTTTGATCCCCTTCCCGAATGGTGCCCTGATAATTCCCTTTTCCGTTATGATGGCGGTTATGTATCGTTTGGGGGTTACATCGAAGGCGGGATTGCGCGCGTTGAATCCCTTCGGTGCTATTTTTGTGCCATGAAATTCGAGCACCTCTTCCGCTTTTCTTTCTTCAATGGGGATTTCCTTGCCGGTTTTTGCTCGACAGTCTATTGTGGAGATGGGTGCTGCAACATAAAAAGGGACCCTGTTTGCTTTCGCCAGAACGGCAAGGGAGTACGTTCCGATCTTGTTGGCTGTATCGCCGTTAGCTGCGATACGGTCCGCGCCCACAATAACAAGATTGACCATGCCCCGCTTCATAAAGGAGCCGGCCATGCTGTCTGTTATGAGCGTGGCGGGTACCCCTTCATTTTTCATTTCCCATGCGGTCAATCTCGCTCCCTGGAGGAGGGGCCTGGTTTCATCCACCAGAACATGGATTTTTTTCCCCTCTTCATGGGCGGCCCGTATGACGCCCAGTGCCGTTCCATAGCCGCCGGTTGCAAGTGCCCCTGCATTGCAGTGTGTCAGGATGGTGTCTCCATTCCGTATCAGGTCCTTCCCATGAGCCCCCATCTGCCGGTTTGCGAGGATGTCTTCTTCCAGGATTCGCAGGGCTTCTTCTATCAGGGACTTTTGTACGGCATCCGTTTGTATATGAGGAGCGGACGCGATTTCCTGCTCAAAACGGACCTTCATCCTGTCTATGGCCCAGAACAGGTTTACAGCGGTGGGGCGGGT
>JAFGQD010000181.1 GCA_016935875.1 Deltaproteobacteria bacterium | reverse complement strand
GAATAATCCACAAGACCTTCTGTCTTCGGAAGGTTGTCCGTGTCCAGCGTGGTTACCCTGAACATTTCACCCGCCCCTTCACAATCAGACGCGGTTACAATGGGAGTATGGATATAGGTGAAAGACCGTTCCCTGAAAAATCTATGGATTGCGTATGACAGCTCCGACCTGATCCGAAAGGCCGCGCCATATTTGTTTGTTCGCGGTCTGAGATGGGCGATGGTCCTCAAAAACTCGTCGCTGTGGCGTTTTTTCTGCAAAGGGTATGATTCCGGCGCGATGCTGATGATCTCGACATCGTTGGCCTGTATCTCCCATGCCTGCCCTTTGCCTTGTGATGCAACCAGTCGTCCGGTGACGGCCACCGCGGAACCGGTCGACACCTTGAGGATGTCTTCGTAGTTATCCAGACAATGGTCCGCAATGACCTGCATGTTTGCAAGACATGACCCGTCATTAATCTCAAGAAAGGAAAAATCCTTTGAATCACGCCTGGTCCGGACCCATCCCTTGATAAGGACTGTATCCAGGGATAAGTCTGATTTCAGGAGTTCAAATATCTTTGTGCGCTTCATGGTACACCCATCCTCTTATAAAAGAAAAATCTTGTTATTCCGGCATGCTTCAACCATATCCGCAGGCCATATGCTTGCCTGTATCTCGCCGATATGGGCTTTTCTCAGGTAAAACATGCAGAGCCGCGACTGACCGATGCCTCCTCCGATAGAGAGCGGCAGCTCTCTGTTCAGGAGACGCCGGTGAAAGAACAGCTCTTTTCGTTCGTTGTTACCCGTAATCTCTAATTGTCTTCGAAGCGTATCGGGATCGACCCTGATCCCCATGGAGGAGAGCTCATACGCGCAATCGAACATCGGATAGTGTACGAGGATGTCTCCGTTGAGCCCCGTGTGTCCGTTACCTGTGGGGGTGGACCAGTCGTCATAATCAGGAGCACGGCCGTCATGCGGTTTTCCGTTTTTCAGTGCTCCTCCGATTCCTATGAGAAAGATAGCCCCATATTCCCTGCACGCGATATTTTCCCGCTCTTTGGGGGTGAGATCGGGATATTGTTCTTCCAGCTCTTCGCAGTGGATGAAGGTAATTTCTTCGGGAAGGATCGGTTCGATGACATTCCGCCGGTAGCAGATGTACTTTTCTGTGCGCCGTATGACATCGTATATTTTTCTCACGATAACTTTAAGAAATTCCAGATTTCGTTCCTCTTCCGATATCACCCGTTCCCAGTCCCACTGATCCACATATATCGAATGCGTGTTGTCCAGGACCTCATCCGGTCGTATGGCATTCATGTCGGCGCATAGACCATGGCTCTGTTTTACACCATAATCGGCCAGCATCATCCTCTTCCATTTTGCGAGAGACTGCGCCATCTCGACGCCCATGTTGCCTGCTCCCTTTATGTTAAAAGAGACAGGCCTTTCGATCCCATTGAGATCGTCATTAATCCCCGTACCCGCTTTGACGAACAGAGGCGCCGTTACGCGCATAAGATCCAGTTCGAACGACAGGTTGGTCTGAAAAAAAGTTTTAATCTGGCCGATGGCCTTTTCCGTTTCTCGCAGATCAAGCAGTGGTTCATAATTCTCAGGGATATACAGACCCGATTCCATATGATATCTCCTATTATTAAAAAATTTCCTAAGCGTCTGTTGAAGCATGTTACAGAATAATACGAGCGGACACTATCAAACCTTGGGATTTGTTGCAAGATAATAGCCGGGTACTGTTCTCCGATGAAAAACAGTGCCGGACCGGCATACGTTCACAAGGTGTAGGATAACGATATCGCACCGTACTGCTATTCTTTAAACTCTTTGGTCTGATAGACATGGGAGTACGTAATATTGAACAGGCAGGGAGGCTATATTCTTCCCACCGCTCTGTCAAGTTCAGCGAGAGACATTAGGCACCCGTAGAGTGCCCGATAGTAGTTTGAATTGGCCTGCGTAAGGTACGACCGCGCATCCAGGACGTCCGATGATGTCACCATCTGCTGCCGGTATTGGAGCTGGGTAATGCGCCAGTTCTCCTGCGCCTGCTCGATCGCCTTTTTTGCTGTTTCAATATTCGTACGCGCAACCCGTGAGGCGAGGAGTGCCTGTTTGATCTCCAGTTTTACGCCGCTCTCAATTTCTTTCAGGCGGTTGATCAGGGCGGATTTGTCGTGGCCGGCCTTTGCGACATCCGCCTTCGTTTTGCCCCACTCGAAAAAGGTCCACTGTGCCTCGATCAGAACACTGGCATTGTGACGATTGTTGAAGTCGTTATTCGATGTCGCGAGTTTGTCACCGTTTTCTTCATAGCGTCCCACGAGCGATATCCCGGGGTAGTAGGCGCTTCGTGCAAGGGCAACGCTTTTTTCGAGGGTTTCGATCCCCAGGCGGGTGATGTGCAGGATGGGCCTTTGCTTCATCGACTCCGCTATGAGGGCTGACAATTCATATGAGTCTTTGGGAAGAGTCCCGATATCCCTGATGACCGTCGGAAAGTCGATCTCCCGTACCAGAAGAATATTCAATTGCGATATGGTAAGCCGTTCATCGGCTCGCGCCTTTTCACGGTTCTGCAGGGCGTTTGCCAGGGCGACCTGGGATCGGAGGAGGTCGTTGCGGGGAATAAGTCCCTGGTCGAAGAATTTTTGGGCATTGCCCTGCTGTGCAGTCAGGGCGGCTACTTCATCATCCGCAACGGCCATCATTTTCTGAGAGAGCAGTACGTTGAAGTATGCATTTTTAACATTCCGGGCGACATCGAGCACGGCCTGCCGTTTTTCTTCATCCCGTATCTCACTGTGCAGTTTCGTCATGTTGTATTTCGAGGAGAGGGCAAATCCCGTGAAGAGAGGCTGGATCAGGGAGATATCCCAGTGGAACTGGTTTCTGTCAGCAGTCTGTACGATGGTCGGGCCCATCTTTGAGAACGGTTTTTCTTTGATTCCCGCATAGGAATAGGTGGCGGATGTCTTGGGAAGAAAATCGGCCCGTGCGCTTTTCCTTTCTTCCCGCGAGGCCAGCTGATTCTCCATCGCAGCCCTGATACTATGGTAGTTTTGAACGGCGATATCGATTGCCTCGGACAGTTCCATCCCGGACGTCTTGACATCGTCCGCCGAGAAGCACGGTTCGTGCGGGATGAGGAGCAAAACACCCATGCATACGATGGTAAGCAGCGATCTGCGCATAATCTGATATTCTCCTTTCTTGCAATGTGTTTTATCTATTTATCAGATTCCTTCCCGCCCCTCACCATATGATTGTGTGCTATCCGTTTCTATACATGCGGAAGCCGTGACTGAATAAAAATATCTCTGTTATCAATATGTTGAAAAATTGGGAGGAGCAGAAGCTGCACTATAACATACAAAAACGATTTTGCCATAGCGTAAATTTGCGTATAATCATGCTATGACATAATCATTCGAACACGTACGGTGAGAGGGATACCGATGGATATCGACACGAATTTATCAGACAGGGCACCTGCCGCATATGCGGGAGTCTTGATATCGAAAGAACTCTGGAGAATTGCTTTCGGTATGTCAAAAATTATATTTTCGTCACTTCAATGATAAGCGTCTGATGCATGTTTAAGGGGGACGTATGAATCGAAACAAAAACCGATGCCATTGTAAATTTTCCTTGACAATCCATCGCAAGAGGTATATCTCGACCGCTTAGTTCAAAAAATGACCAAACGGTTTTCTTGCATGGATGACGACAAAAAACAGAAACGAAAAAAAAGCCTGGAGGCCTTTACGCGGCAGGGCATCCTTGATGCCGCTATCGGTTTGTTAACACACGAAGGCATTCATGGCCTGACAATGGACAGGGTGGCAATGGAAGCCGGGGTTGCAAAGGGAACGCTCTACGTCTATTTCAAAAACAAGGAAGTGATCCTGGATGCGGCTCTTGATGCGATTTTTGATCCGCTTGTAAGGGAAAGCTTAGCCTTGCTTGATGGCGATCAAGGACCTGACAGAAAGCTGGAGGGAATTTCTCTCTGCCATTTGCGGTTCTTCGACGAGCACAGGGATCTGATCCGCATCCTCTTTTTCGATCGGGAGAGGATGCATTCCGAGAAAAACCATTATACCGACAGCAGGTACCGGACTTTTGTGGAACGAGTGGCCGATGTCCTGGATGAAGGGGTCAGGCAGGGTCTGTTTGTCCCCTTTGATTCGAGGAAGGTAGCCGCCATGTTTATCGAAGCCCATATGGGAATGGTGATGCAGCGCATCCATGACGGGGTTTCAGGTGATGTTGAGAAAGACTCAAAGCAGATTATAGATATATTCATGAAAGGATTAAGGAACAGGAAATAAGGCGCAGTCACGGATTATTCTTATCACTTGAAGGGCGAGGGGAGCATATGCCATAATCCTTCTCAATGTGAAATTTGCAGGGTTTTATCCCCGGCAGTATGCTTCGGGGTAGTTTATGTTACGTATCATTTTATATAGAGGAGAGTATGATGCTGCTCAATAGAATTGTTTGCAAATCACTGGCATGGAATCTGCTTCCGGCGGCCCTGTTGTGCTGCTTTTTGCTCGGGGGTTGCGAGAGCGCGGAACGATCAAAACCATCACGACCGGCGCCGGAGGTGGCTGTCGTAACGGTCCAACCGCAAGAGGTTGTACTGACCACTGAATTACCCGGTCGTACGTCAGCCTTCCGGATAGCGGAGATCCGTCCCCAGGTCAGCGGCCTTATACAGAAACGTATGTTTACGGAAGGCTCCGAGGTAAAGTCCGGCCAGGTTCTCTATCAGATCGATCCCGCCCCCTTTCAGGCGGCACTCGACAATGCAAATGCCGCCCTCGGCAGGGCTGAAGCCAGCCTGTCTGCGATGTGGTCGAGAGCCAGGCGTTTTGAGAAATTGCTTGCCGTCAAGGCGGTCAGCAAGCAGGACTATGAAGACGCTGCTGCCGCCTTAAAACAGACCGAAGCCGACATTGAGTATTGGAAGGCGATGGTAAGAACGGCAGGTATAAACCTGGAATATACCAGGATCAAAGCATCCATCCCTGGCCGCATCGGCAAATCCAGCGTAACCGACGGCGCTCTGGTGGCGGCGTATCAGCCCGTGGCTCTGGCAACCATTCAACGAATGGATCCCATGTACGTGGATGTGTCTCAATCCACGACCGAAGTGCTGCGATTGCGACGCCGGCTGGAGGAAGGACATCTGGATCAAGACGGAACAAATCAGAAAAAAGTCCGACTCATTCTGGATGACAGTACAGCGTATCCATTTGAAGGGACTCTTCAATTTCGCGATGTCACGGTGGATCCGACGACCGGATCGGTCATTTTACGGGTTGTCTTTCCCAATCCGAACGGTGTCCTTCTGCCCGGCATGTTCATTCGGGCGTTGGTGGAAGAAGGCGTCAATCCGCAGGCGATCCTGGTTCCTCAACAGGCCGTTTCGCGCGACCCGAAAGGGAATCCCGTGGCACTGATTGTGGATGCCGAGGAGAAGGTACAGCAGCGAATGCTTACGCTCGATCGGGCCATCGGCAATACATGGCTCGTTTCGACGGGTCTGGCACCCGGCGATCGTCTGATCGTCGAAGGGATGCAAAAGGTGAGACCCGGCGCTTTCGTGAAGGTTGTTCCTTTCGCAACCGGTAGCGAAAAAAACAGCGGTGAACGTAAAAATGCGGCTCCGCTCCCTGCAAAATCGAATTAACGGAGGCGTTTCATGCTATCGAAATTTTTCCTGGATCGTCCGGTCTTCGCGTGGGTCATCGCTATTATTATGATGGCGGCGGGGGGACTGGCGATTTACAACCTGCCAATATCCCAGTATCCTCCGATTGCCCCACCATCCATCGCCATCAGCGCCTCCTACCCGGGAGCTTCGGCGGAGACCGTTGAAAACAGTGTGACGCAGATCATCGAACAGAAGATGACCGGCTTCGACAAGATGCTGTACATGTCAGCCACCAGCGATTCGGCGGGCAGCTCCCGTCTCGAGTTGACCTTTGCCCCGGGGACCGATCCGGACCTTGCCTGGTCTCAGGTGCAGAACAAACTCCAGCTCGCCATAACCAGCCTGCCCGAGATAGTCAAAAGTCAGGGGGTCACGGTCAGCAAATCCACCCATAATTACCTGATAGTCGTGGGTCTGATCTCGGAAGACGACAGCCTGGATGGCGATGATTTGAGAGACTATGCCAAATCCAGTCTGGAGAAAGTCCTGGCCCGGGTACCGGGTGTCGGCGAGGTGGAAATCTTCGGTTCCGGGTATGCCATGCGCATCTGGTTTAATCCCGACAAGCTGACGAATTACCATCTGACGGTGGAAGAGGTAATCGCGGCGCTTCGGGTTTACAATGCGGAGGTTTCCGCAGGTCAGTTTGGCGGGGCGCCGGCGGTGGAAGGCCAGCGTCTAAACGCCTCGATCGTTGTCCAGAATATGCTCAAGACCCCTGAGGAGTTTGGCGCTATTCCCATTCGCATCAATCCGGATGGCTCTACCGTGAGGATCAGGGAT